>NZ_JBHWUE010000026.1:0-109116 GCF_042738615.1 Rhodococcus sp. NPDC059968 | reverse complement strand
GACCGACACATCGGCGCCGGCACGAATCGCGGCACTGATGGTGGGATGGCCGTAGAAGGCGGAGTCGCCGCGGACCAGAACCTTCGGCGCGCCGTTGCCGCTGGTTCCTGCAGCCTGGGTGCGCAGCCGGTCTACGGTGGTCAGGGCGTCGGAGACCATCCGGGCGGCCCCGCGTGCGGAGCCGCAGGCTCCGCGGCGCAGGCGTTGGGTGAGGATCACCGGCGCACAGGTCTCGGTGGTGACGGTGGTGAGCAGGGCGTTCAGCCCGCGGATCCCGGAGTAGCCGTAGCCGGAGCCTTGTTTGCCGTGGCCGTGGACCTCGATGATCGTATCGTCGATATCGACCAGTACCCGCCCGGTGTCGATGCCGGTGACCAGCGGGGTCTTCGCGGCGAGAGCGCCCAGGAACCGCGAGGCGACGGCGTCGAGTTGGCGGACGTGCCCGAAGGTGAACTGGCGAAGGAACGATCCCAGTGTCGACGGTGCGTACGGGCGGTCGAAGACGGTCCCCATCGCCCCGTGCCGCACAATGGCCAGGTCGGCGATGCTGTCGGCGCCGGCGACCATCCCACCGATCAGGGACCCGATCTTGCGGCCGGCATGGGATCCTTTGTCGGTCGGCACGCTCAGGTGCTGATCGGCGAGGGTGAGCAGGCCGCTGGCCTGCGCCAATGCCATCACCGGGACCAGGCCGGCGGTCGCCACGAGATTCGGGTCGTCGAACCTTGCCGCAGCAACGGGTCGGGTGTGAGATAGTTGCACCTGCGAGATGCCCTTCGTTGTGGCCGAATGCGATCCTCAAGAAATCTCATTCTTTCACTACGGCAGGGCATTTCGCGTCTACGACCCGCGCTCGACTGCTATTGGATCGGCGCATCCAGGCTTATGCTGGCGATCCCATCGGCATCCGCGGCCCCGACGACCGCTGCGGTCGGTGATTTCGGTGGCTGCCTGGCAGCCCAGCAACAGGGCGACCTGCTGCTCATGGTCGATCAGTCCGGCAGCCTCCAGGGGTCCGACCCCGACGCGGCGCGCGTGTCCGCCGCCAACTACCTGCTCGAGCAACTCAACACGTTCGGTGGGTCCGCGGGTGTGGAACTCAACGTGGCGATCGCCGGATTCTCCGACGACTTCACCGTCCACGCACCGTGGACCCGACTCGACAACGGTTCGCTGCCCGCCCTGCAGGGTGAGGTCGAGAGGTTCCGCACGCGTACCGACGGCATCGACACCGACTACTGGAACGCGCTCGACGGTGCCCGCCGCACGCTCGCGGAACGCGACGGCCAATTGGCGTCCAACCGCTGCCAGGCGGTGGCGTGGTTCTCCGACGGAAAACTCGACTTCACCGTCCGCGACGCCGAGAAGCCCTACGCGCAGGGAGTTTCCCTGGGCAGCGATCAGGGCGTCCAGCAGGTGGTGGAGGCCGCCCGGGAGTCGATTTGTCGCCCCGCCGGCATCGCCGATCAGCTGCGCTCGTCGGGAATCGTCACGTTCGCGGTGGGCCTCGCCGCGGGCACCGCACAGCCCAGCGAATTCGACCTGATGCGGTCGATCGCCACGGGCGGCGACGGGGCGTGCGGAAAGGCCACGTCATCGTCGCCCGGTGACTTCTACCTTGCGCAAAATATCGACGACCTGTTGTTCGCGTTCGACGCGTTCAGCACACCCGGTCAGGCGCCGATCGAGGGCGAGACCGGTGTCTGTGTCGTGAGTGTGTGTGAGGAGGCGCAGCACCGTTTCGTGCTCGACGACTCGATCAGTTCGGTCACGGTGCTCGGCTCGGCCGACGCGGAAGGGCTGATCCCGACCCTGGTCGCTCCGAGCGGGGCGCAACTCGCACTCGACCGCGGCGGCGCGCCCACGACCGCGGCACTGGACGGCGCCCAGGTGGCGTATCGGTGGATGTCGCCCCGTTCGGTCAGTTTCACGATGAGCAAGTCCACCGATTCCGCCCAGTGGCAGGGCATGTGGGCGCTCGTGTTCGTCGATCCCGACGGCTCCAGCCCGCTGGCCCGCTCCAAGACGAACATCCATATCTCGGGCAATCTGTTCCCGGCCTGGCTCGGCATGGATACGACGGCCGTGCACAGCGGCGAGAAGACGTCCGCCATCCGCCTGGGAATCGTCGACTCCGATCGGAACGAGATCGACCCCGCGGACCTGCTGGGTAGCGCCGCCCTGTCGGTGTCGCTGACCGATGCGGGGAACGTCGATCACCCGTTGGTCGATCGGATTGCCAAGGAGCGTATCGGCGATCCTGTCGAACTCGATTTCACCGAGGTTCCGCCGGGTGGGGCGACGCTGCGGCTCACACTGGATGTGACGACGGCCGACGCCCGATCCGCGTCCGGTGACGTCATCGCCCCGGGCACGGCGTTGACACCGCAGTTCGTCGATGTCCCGCTCACGGTGTCTCCGCCGATCGGTTACCCCGCCGTGCCGCCGAAGGTCGATTTCGGCACCGTCGAGGGCGCCGGCCAGTTCGCCGCGACTATCCCGATCACCGGGCCCGGTTGCGTGTGGTTCGACCAGGCCGCACCGGTCGCGCTCGACGCCGTGCCCGACGGAGTCGGTGACGTCGGTGTCTCCGCCGGCACCGCGCCGTCCGCCGCGGACTGCCTCGAGGTCGGTGAGGGCCAGCAGGCGAATCTTCCCGTCGACCTGTCTGTTCCGGCAGCCGGCAACGGCTCCCTCAACGGGTCGATTCCGCTGATGATGTCCCCTCCCGGTGAGCCCGACCGCGCCCTGCCGATCACCGTCGCGTTCACCGCCGAACTGCAGAAGCCGCTCAACAGCGGGCGGTTCTGGCTCGTGTTCGTGCTGGTGCTCCTGGTCAGCATCGCAGTGCCGCCGCTCGTGCTCTACGGCATCAAGTGGTGGACCGCCCGGATTCCGGCGAAGACGCTCAAGGCGATGCGCGTCGGAGTCACCATCGAGGGCGGGCAGGTTCTGCGGGACGGTGTCGAGTTCGGGATCCGGGAGAGCGACCTGAGTCAGCTCGTGCGGGGGCTCAACAAACCCGCTCGCGGCCTGGATGTCGAGGGTGTGGAGTTGCGGACGCGGATCGGTCTGTCGCCGTTCGGGCCGGGATACGTGGTCGCGCAACAGCCCGGCCTCGTCGCGGCTTCGGGAGCCGAACCGGGCGTCGACCGGCTCACGGGCGGTGCGCGACTTCCCCTGGCCATCCACAACAACTGGGTCGTGCTGCACGATCCGGACGGACCGGCGAACCTGGCGACCGTGCTGCTGCTCGTCGGCGGTGACGCCACGGACGAGAGCAACCGCCGACTGGTCGCCGATCTGGTGCGCAAGGTGCCGGGCCGGGTGGCCGACCTGAGGGCCGATCACCCCGGCACGACCCGGGCCGCGACGCCCCCGCGTGTGCCGTCGGCGTCCGACCCCTTCGGTGCTCCGTCCGCCCCGACGTTCGGTGCGGCACCCACCTGGGACGCGACCCCGACGTTCGGCGGGACGGCGCCGAGCGGCTCGTCGGTCCCGTCCCGCTCGTCCGCCGGCGATCCCTTCGATCCGTTCCGGCCACCCGGGTCCTGACATGGATCGTCCTCGACTTCAAGCTCTCTCTTCTGTGAAAGGACCGTAATGAGGCGGTTTCTCGTAGTCGGTTGCGGTGGTTCCGGCGCTGTCACCCTCGCGTACATGATGGATCAGCTTCGCTCGGATCTCGCTGCGGCGGGCATCGACCGGATCCCCGGCGGGTGGCAGTTCGTCAGCATCGACGTGCCGACGGCACCCGAGGCGGGACCGGACGGCCTCGACAACGTCCGCGATCAGGGCGGCTTCTACTTCGGGTAGCGGCCCTCAGGGTGATTCGTACGCGGTGCTGGACAATGCGCTGACCAACCAGCTCACCGCGAAGCAGAGCCTCGACGAGATCGCCACGTGGGCACCTCGTGACCCGTCGTCGGTGACGGTGCCCATCGGATCCGGTGCAGGCCAGTACCGCTCACTCGGCCGCATGATCACGCTGAGCAAGGCCGGCGGCATCCGCGACATACTGCAGCGGGCGTGGGATCAGCTGTCGACGGTCGAGACGGCCAGCCAGATGTCTTCGCTGAACGTGCCCGGCGGCGGTTCCTTCGAGCAGGGCGAGTCGCCGATCGTGCTCGTGGTGTCGTCGATGGCAGGCGGCGCCGGCGCGTCGATGGCCCTCGACGTGTGCCGTCTGCTCACGCTGATCCCGGGACTCGACCCGCGTCTGATGGGCGTGTTCATGGTGGCCCCGGACATCTTCGACGGTCTCGGCAAGAGCGCGACCACTGGTGTCCGGGCCAACGCGCTGGCGATGCTCGGCGAGATCGTCGCCAGCCAGCTCGGTTCGGCGCGCGAGCACGACGTGGAGATCCTGCGCGCACTCGGGCAGCAGTACGGGGCGGGCGAGAAGGTTCCGTTCGCGCGGGTGTTCCCGGTGGGCCGCAAGGTCGGTGTGGAGGGCGCACCGTTCGGTGACGGCTCGCAGAAGGCGATCTACCGTGGCCTGGCCCGCGGCCTCGCCGGGATGATGATGAGCGGCGCGGCGACTCGTCAGTTCGTGCAGTACGACCTGACCAACGGTGCGGGACTGCCGGGCCAGCGGGAGAACATCGGGTGGGGCGGTCAGTGGGACAACCTGCCGTGGGGAACCTATGGGTTCTCCAGCTTGAGCATGGGCCGCGACCGGTACGCCGAGTACTCCGCGCAGCGGCTGGCTCGCAGCGCCGTCGACCGCCTGCTCGACGGCCACCGCTCACCGGGCAGTCCGGTGTCCGACGAGGATCAGGTCAACTCGATTCTCGACGGTCAGTGGAACAGCCTGCTCGCGGCGATGGGACTCCCGATCGCGCACGCGGACGCGCGGGGCGCGCAGATGGGGGTGGGCGCCTGGCTCACGTCCGTGGTGCTGCCGTCCACGGATGCCAATCGGATGGCCGGTCAGACGGTGGAACTCGAACTGCGCGGGCACCTCCCGTCGGGCTCCGGCCTGGTGGCGGGACAGTGGGTTCCGGAGATCCGGCAGGCGCTGGGACGCCGACGTCAGGCGCTGACGAGTTCGGCCGAGCAGCATGCGGTCGCGCACGCGTACGTGTGGCACAAGGGTCTGGTGGACCGGATCGAGGGGACGGTCGGCAGGTCGATCGCCCAGCTGGGTCTCCCGTATGCCACCGCGCTGGTCAGCCGTCTGCTCACGTACTGCAAGGACTCGGTGCGGACCGGTGCCGAGGACCTGTCTCGCCGGGCGCCCGAGGACATCACGGCACAGACCGCCGAAGCCACGCAGGTGCTCACCAACCTCAAGGGCAGCATCGAGAGTGACGCGGAGATCCTCGATCGGATCGTCGCCGACTGCCGCGACAACGTCTACCGCCAGCTGTATGCGTCGCTGTCCGGCAAGGTCGCCGAGGTGATCGCGGCGCTGGTGCCGGAGGTCCTGCGGCCGCTTCTCGACGCGTTGAACGAGGAGCAGACCGCGCTGCGCCGCGCCCGCAACAAGCCCGCGAGCGATGTCGGGCTCGCCCGGCTGGCGACGGATCAGTACGGCGCGTGGCCCGCCGACAAGGCCGATCGGGTGCCGAAGCGGTTCGCGGAAGCCAACAACGAGGTGATGCTCACCCCGTCGGCGGACTTCATGGATCAGTACCGGGGAGATCTGCCGCTTGCCGTCACGGCCTCCGAGACCGGGACGCCGCCGTTCGCGGCGGCGGTCGAGCAAGCGGTCGCGAGCGTCGTGACGGGGCTGTGGACGACGGTCGACGGCACCCGGGCGCCGGGGGAGGACCACTCCCTCGTCGAGCGCACGGCGGCCTGGCGGTCGCGGGCGTTCCCGATCGACCCGAACACGCGTGAGGCGCTGGTGCCGTCCTCGGCGCGCTATGACGTGCACGTCCGTCCCGTCGAGTTGCTCGATCGGGCGCGGAAGTTCGTCGGACGCACCGGCGAATCGTTCGACCGGTTCTGCCGGGTGTCGCTCCGCGAGTACATCGAGGATCACACCGTGCCCGCGTATGCGATCGAGGAGCGGCGGGAACGTCTGCAGTGCAAGTTCACCGAGGCGCTCTCGCTGGCCCGGCCGCTGGCCAGCGTCAATCAGCAGGCGCTCGAGGCGCTGCACCCGGGACAGCAGGTGGAGTACCGCTACAAGTTCACGTCGGTGCCGTTCCTCAACCTGCCGGTGGCGGACACGCTGTCGCAGGTGCTGCAGAAGGACCCGATGATCGATCACGAGACGAAGGGGGAGTTCGCGCGACTGCTGTCCGACGAGGACCGGCTCACCCGCATCGACATCTTCGGCTCGTACCCCAATTACTCCCCGCTGGCGTACGACTCCGTGCTCGGGCCCGCCGCGAAGCAGTGGGCGGATTCGACCCCGGCGCAGCAGGAATCGTTCTGGCGGTGGCGCCGGTCGCGTCCGCTGGCCGCCTCGCTGCCGATGCACCGCGACGAACGGCGCGCGATGACCGCCGGGTGGTTCCTCGGGTTGGCGATCGGACAGGTGCGGTTGCCCGCGGCCCCGTACGACGAACCGGTCCGGGTGTGGGACGCCGGCATCGGTGACTGGGTGGACTTCCCGAACCCGCTGCTCACCCCGCCGTCGCGGTTCACGGTCAGCAACGACTGGCTGCCTGCGGTGCTCGAATCGGTGTTGCTGGCGATGGCGCAGTCGCACGAGCCGCCGGTCATGCACTCGATGCTGCCCTATCGGGCGTTGCGGGCGGTCTACGACTCGTCCGCGGAAGACCCGGTCAGCGGCATCCACGAGGTGTCCGCGAAGGCACGGCTGACCGCCTGGCTGCGCACGGGTGTGCCGGTCACGGGATGGCAGTCGCAGGTGGAGAACACCGGACCGGACGTTTCCGTGGCCGAGCGCGCCGGCAACGCCGTCGCATGGCTGTCCAAGATCCGTGACCTCGTCGGCGAGCACTACATGGAGCCCGGTCAGGACGGGGCACCCGGAGGTGGCGCCCTGTCGGTCGTCGGGTTGCGGGAACACGCCTCGCAGACACCGATCTTCCGCGACATCGCACCGGACGTGTATTGGGCGACGGGCGAATTGATCGCCCTGATCGAGGAGTGCAAGGCGCGCGCGGAGCGACCGGAGCAGCCGAACCACGCTCCGGTGCACGCCGCGGCGCCGACCGCGATGGCGCATGCCCTCGTCCTCCCCGACGCCGGTCAGTTCTGACATGAGCGTGTTGACGGTGTTCCTCGCCGCGGACGGTCCGGCGCAGGGTGTGCGGGATGTGCTCCGTGATCTGTCCGCGGCCGGACTGGTGTCGCCGTTCCTGTGGATCGACGACTCCGCGGTGGTCGCCGACAGCACCCGCCTGCGGGCGCGGGAAGCCGACGCGGGTACCGACACGGCGGTGGTCCTGCAGGACGTGCTGGCCTCGCGGCGCATCGACCGGGTGCGTATCTGCGTTCTGGTTGCCGGCGCCACCCAGGTCGATCCGGAGTCGGTGCGGTTCGTCTCCGAGCTGCTCACGTCCAACTCCGGGGGAGCGCGGTCCAGCCGGTTGCGACTGCTGTTGCGCCGACCCGGGGCCGAGGACGGGGGCGCGACGACGCTCGCCGGCTGGCACAACCTGCTGATCGCCCCGGAGGACTCGCGTGGACCGGGCATGGGGCACGAATCTCTCGCGCCGACAGCGGATCCCCTCGCCGTCGGGCGGCACGCCGCCCCGGTGATCGCGGGTGTGACCGGACTGTGGAACGACGCGCAGCACGCCCCGTTCGACGACGAACCCGTGCTCCCCGGCAATGCGCTGCGCGTGGTCCGGTCCTATTACCGGCGCCTGGACACGGCCCGGGCCGAGCACGACCTCCGCTCGGAGCTGCTCGATTTCGGCGGGCTGATGCCGCTGCCGCACGACGCCGGCACCAACGTGCTGTATGCCGACGACGTCGCGTTGGCCACGTCGACGATGGCTCGGGCGTTGTGGCGCAAGCACAGTGCGCTGCTCAGCGGTGAACGCGCGGAAGCACCGGGCCCGGTCGAGCCGCGCACCATCCGGTTCGTGCAGGCCCTGCGGATGTTCTTCTCCTTCCTGTTCGCGGTGCTGCGGAATGCGCCGGCCCAGTGGGTCGCGCGGGTGGCCAACCGGGCGTCGGCGTCGGTGGCGTCGGCAACGCAGACCACCCTGTTCGGATCCTCGACGCGGGGTGCCTATCGGGTTGTCGTGGGCGGTGTCGACGCGGACGGACACAAGGTCGCGTGGACCGACTACGAGGCGGCGTCCAAGCAGATCGGCGCGATGCTCGATGCTGCCGGTGCCACCCCGCAGCCGGTGACTCCGGACCTGTCGGCGCTGTGGCGCGACTACGCCCGCGCGGCCCTCACGCTGTCGGACGCCAGTGAGCGTTCCGCGGGCCTCCCGCCGGTGCAGGTGGGCGCGCATCGGGCCATCCTGCGGACCGCGGCGGATGTCATTCCCGGCCCGGGTGATCGGTTCACGGACATCCCGGGCATGGTGTCGGCGACGCTGAGCCTGCACGCGGTCGAGCCGGCAGACATTCTCGGGGTCACCGAGACCCGTGATCGTCTGCGGGAACTGGAGCAGGACCCGACGATCGGGCTGGACGCCCGCCGGACGAGTTCGGCCCTGGCTGCGTGGTGGAGCCGGAAGCAGCGCAGTTTCGCGGTGTCGTTCGGGTCGATCCTGACGAGCCGCCTCGACGCCACCGTCAACGAGTCCCGGGTGCTGCTCGAGCGCCTCGACACGTCGGAGCAGCGTCAGGACCTCGCCGAGGCGTGTGCCGAGCAGCAGGCGCACATGTTCCGTCGCGTGCGTATCGCGACCGTGCTCTTCCTGCTGCTCGCGGTTGCCGCCGGAGTGTTCGCGTGGCGGGAGATCATCTCCTGGTGGTGGGGTGGCCCGGCGATCGCCGTGTGCGTGCTGGCGTGGGCCGCGGTGGTGGCCATCGTGTGCCAGCGCACCCAGCAATTCCTCGAACGGCTGTTGGTCGAGCGGGACGCGGCCGCGCGGGCCGACGCCGCGGATCGGGCCAATCTGCGTGTCGCACTGCGGGAGATCGAGCACCTCACCGGGGCCTACCGGCAGTTCCTGTCGTGGAGCCGCGCCCTCGGCGCGTTCCTTGCCGAGCCGCTCGGTGCCAGTGAGCAGACTCGAACGACGTCCCGGACCGTGGGCTGGGGGTTGCCCCGGCACACCGCGATCGCATCCGGGACACCCAGCCCCGAGCAGGTGGAACGGGTGGCCGAGGCCCTGCGCCGCGACCTGTTCACGGTCGGCTGGCTGACCGATCCCTGGGACACGGTGCTGGGCTCGGCAGGCGCCGCGCTCGGCACCGCCGGCCACGACATCGACCGGGACCCGGGACTGCTGGCGGCAAAGCCCGGCGCCGGTTCCGGTTCGGCGCTCGACGAATGGTCGCTGCGCTTCGATCAGGGCAAGATCCGCGCGACCGGTGCCGCCGTGCTGTGGCAGCGGGCACTCGCCGAATTGACCGGCACCCGAGAAGAACTCGTCCACGGCCTCCTCGAGACCGTCGAGTACTTCGACGGGGGAGCGCCGCGCAGGGTCGGGGTCGACGAGTTCGTCGCCGGGATCGGCACGAGGTCGGATGGGGTCGCGTTCTTCGACCGGTCGATCTTCAGTGACACGGCGTCGACGAAGGGCCTGTCCGCCGTGTCGGGTGAGACGGTGACCCGCGTGCGCGTCGGCTGCGGGCTCGTCGCCGTCACGACCCAGTACACCGACGGACTGTCCGACGAGGATCTGCGTTCTGCCCACGGGCATCGCGTCGATGTGGTGGAGATGCAGAAGATTCCCGAGTTCGAGTTGCGTCCGGCCCGGCAGACTTCCACCAGCCACGACAGCGTCGCGCGAACTCCGTTCGTTGTCCCGGTCGTCGACGGCCTCAACTTCTGAAAGTGAGTGGAACCGTGACCGAGGTTGCCTCCCCCGCAGTGTCCGATGGCGCCCTGGCGGCGTTGCAGCAGTGGCGACAGCAGCAGATCGCCGACGGCCGGTTGCGCCCCGGCGTGGTCAAGGACACGCATCTGCAGCAGATCCTCCGATCGAACCGGCGCACCGCCGAGGAGATCGAGCCGATGCTGCCCCGGCAGGCGAAGGTGTTCGTCGACGACGTCGTCGCCGTGCTGACGTCGGCACCGACAGCGGCGACCGCCGGCCGCGCGACCGAACCCGTGGCATCACCGCCGCCGGTGGCCGCACCCGCGCCGGGCAGCGAGGACGTAGTGTCGTTGTGCACTGAGGACTTCTGCGAATTCCTGCACGCCGACTCGGATCACCCCGTCGGCGCGATGACGATCAGCACCGAGCCCACCGGTGGGCACCTGCTCGAGTGGGAGCCCCTGCCGGTGCAGGCGGGGCAGACGGTGCTGTACCGGGTCGTGTCCGGCGAGAACCATCGCGCCTACAAGCCGGAGGCGGGCCGGCTCGTCGGCGTCACCCGGGGCACGCTGCTCGTCGACACCGAGCCCCCGGCCGCCGCGGTGCGGCACCTGCAGGTCTGGTGCCACGTCGGACGCGACGAGCGGGGCGCCGTCCGCCGGCAGCCCGTCCTGATCGCCGAGGGCCAGATCCTCAGCCCGGTCACCGATGTCGTCGTGATGGAGGACGAGGGCGCCGTCATCGGCCAGTGGAGTGCCTGGCCCACCGTCAGCACCGTGCGCGTGCTGCGCATCCCGCTGGACGGCAGCGTCCGCGTCGACAACGACCAGCGGCACCGCATCCTCGCGGACCAGGCGAATCTCGGCGGGTTCGTCGATCGCGACGCCCGCCGCGGGCAGCGCTACCTCTACCGCGCGATCTGCGAGGTGGAGGTGGATGGGCACACCCGCCTGTCGGCGGTCGCGCAGGCCGAGATCGCGGTGTCGGCGGTGCTCGAGGAGGTCGAGGATCTGCACGTCACCACCCACGGGGACAGCGACAACCTGCGCTTCGATCTGCAGTGGACCCCGCCCGGTATCGGCTCCGTGGTGCTGTATCGCACGGAGTCGGCGCCGCGGGCTGGTCTCGACGGCGCGGTACTCGCCGCGGACGCGTTGGAGTTGTCGGGTGGACTTCCCGGTTCCGCGCGGCTGGTGCACCCGGCCGTCGCGGGCGAGGACGGCACGCACCGGATGACGGATGTGTCGTGGCCGCGGGGCTGGGTGCGCGTGTACTTCACCCCGGTGACGGCGCTCGACGGGCAGGTTCAGGTGGGCCGCACGTTCATCGCGACGCGTCCGCTGCCGCCGCTGCGTGATGTCCGGATCGTCGAACGCTGCTCCGAGCAGGTGCTCACGTTCCCGTGGCCGGAGGGTGCGGCGTCGGTATCCGTATACCTCAGTGCGCCGGAGATTTCCGCCGAGCACGCCATCGAGCAGCGTCCGATGGCCGAGATCTCCCGCTCGACGTATGACCGCGACGGCGGACTGCATCTGCCCGAACCGCTGCCGCCGCGGGGATGTTCCGTCCACGTCGTCTCCGTCGCCTACACGGCGGGTGAACGAATCGTCGGGATCCCGGCCACCGTGGAGTACCCGGGACTGCTGCGCATCGAGTACCGGCTGGAGACCAAGCGCTCACCGACCGGTAACGCCGCCACCGCCGTCATCCGGCTCGCGTCCGAACTCGAGCTGCCGACCGCACCGCCGTTCGTCGTGGTGTTCAACGCCGGGCGGCTCCCGCTCAGCGCCCGCGACGGCGAGCCCCTCGAGGTCCGCGGCGAGGGCCAGACCACGGCCGGTGCCCGGAGCTTCCACCCGCGCGGTCTGCGCAAGGAATTCGGGCAGCCCTGGACCGCGGACGTCACCGGCAAGGTGGGATTCCTGCGCGTCTTCGCCGATGTGCGGCCGGAGACCAACCGGACTCTCGCGCTGATCGACCCGCCGGTCGATCAGCTTCGCCTGCTCGACCTTCCGCCCGGACCGGTGGAATGAGCGCACCGCAGCAGACACCCGAACCGCCGCGGTTCGGTCAACTCACCTACACGTCGTTCGACGCTCCCGAGCGAGGCCGGGCGGGCGGCGGCTGGCAAGTCAAGGACGTCAGCGACGGCGTCAGCGCTGCCGAGCAGGAATTCATGCGCGCCGGTGTCGCGACCCGGTTCGACTCCGTGCAGGCACTTCCGCAGTTCCCGACACCGGCCGACATCGCGGCCCGACCGCGGCGCCTGGTCTACGCACCGACCGAGACCGGCGGCTGCTACTGGCACACGGCGCCCGCCGGTGCCGATGCGTCGGGACGTCCCGGCAACGTCTTCGCGCACGTCGTCGTCGACCGGGCGGCGGACGACGCCGTCCGCCCCATCGAACGGTGGGGTTCGCCCGACTGGCTCGCACCGTATGGCGCGGACGCGGTCGCAGCCGCCGAACTCCCCGACAGCGCGCCCGCACCCGGCGGAATCCTCGATCGCGCCGCCGTTCTCGAGTTCCTGCTCGATCCCGGAACGTGGCGCGTCGGTGTGCTCGGAGTTCTCCTCGACGCGGTCGACCAGGCGATGCACGGCGGTCCCGGCGTCGTGCTGGGGTGCGCCGACGCGGAGAACGCGGCCCGGTGGATCGGTGCGGTCTCGCATTTAATGTCGCCCGGTGCGGCGCAGACATTCGGCTGGTCGACCTTCGACCGCAGCTCGACCGTCGTCGACACCTTGTCCCGGGGCGTGCACCTGGCATGCGTGCCGGCGCGCGACGCCGTGGACGCCGTGGACGCTGTGGACGGCTGCGTCGTCCTCAGTGAGACCGACACCCCCGACCTCGGTGAATGGGGCGGGGAACCGCACCGAACGGCGACGGGGCAGCTGGTGCCGGTCACGGCGTGGTCGGTGCTCGCGCAGACCGTGCTCGTCGATCCCGACAGCGCCCGACGCGCACTCGACCACCAGGACACCCTGGCCGCCGCCGTGGGGGACCGCGACCTCGCCGGCGCCTGGCCGCTCGCCATGGCCGTGGTCGCGAATCCCGCACTGCACGACGCCCTGCCCGAGGCCACGGCTGTCGTGCTCGCGCAGTCACCGGACGCGCTGGCATCGTTCCCCGACGAACTGGCGGTCGTCGGTCACGTCGTGGACGAACACCTGCCCGGGAACATGGACGAGGCCTGCCGAGTGGTCGCGGAGTGGCACCGCTGAACATCTCGCGGGCGCCCTCGTCGTTCATGAATCCGGCGGCGATGCCGGTGCTGAAGGAATTGGCCATCAGCGCCCAACCCGTCGACGCGTCGGCCCGCGAGATCTCCTCGATCACTTCGAGTGCCTGAACGATGCCCAGCCCGCCGCCACCGAACTCCGTCGGGACGAGGGTCCAGAACAGCTCCGCCTCGGCGAGGGCCTCGTACACCGGCCTGGTGATCGTCGCGTCACGCTCGATCGCATCCGCTTCCTGCTCGACGATGCGAGCGACAGCCTTCGCCCGGGCGAGGTAGTCGACAGGCTCCCGATCGGCGAGGGCGGACACTGCTCGATCAACGGTTTGCGTCATGGAAATGACCTTCCTGGTATGCAACTCGGGTCGTCGTCCACCGCACGGTTGGGCGGGGACGAGATCGCGGTATGACCTGAATCACAATGGTCTGTTCGCGCGTTGCACACAGGCGGGTGACCACGTGGTCCACTACGTGGTCACCCGGTCGGGTAATGCGGCGAGCGTGAAGCTCGCCGGTCGACTGTCCTGGGTTGCCGCGGTCACACGGCGTGAGAATCGCCGTGTGGGCGACGGGTCACCTGCTTCTTAGGTCCGCCCGCGGGCCCACCGCGGTGGCGGCCACGCCCCTGGTTGACTCGACATATGCCTGCCGAACTCGATGGCGGCGGAAACAGCCTGGCCACCGGCCATTGCCAATCGCTCGTCACTGCGTGGCGGAAGCAACTCGACCGAATTTCCGTAGGTCAGCACGGAACAGACCCCGTACTTTTCGAGGACCAGAATTCCCGGGTACAGCTCGCAGACCAGAGTCCGCGACCCGGGTTCGGTCGTGAAGTGTGTGGCCCTCACCGCGAGCACGGGCCGTCCCGCGACAACGCACGCGGTCCAGGTCGGCCGGGCCCAGGCGCCACGAGGCAGTTCGTTTCGGATCCTGTGCGGCCCGTCGAAGTAGCGGCTGAGCGCAGCGAAATCGACCAGGTCGCCGAATCGGTCGGCAGCAATCTGAGCCTGTGTCCCGGGAATGGTGAATGCCTCATGCATGTCATCCGGTAGCGGTTCGACCTCGTCGCCGAATGACAGCATCGTCTGGACGCGGCCCCCCTCGACGACGAGGACGCCTGGGTGCAGCTCGCCTACAAGCCGCCGTTCCCCGTGCCGTTCGATGTGTGTCGCCCCGACCTGCATCCATCCGTCGGTCTCGCGGCATTCGCCCGGGGAGTATGCGATTTTGTACCGCATCACCTGTTCCCACAAGGGCCGCGAGCGTGTCACCTGTCCCCGAAGCGCGGCGCCCAGAACGGCAGGTTGCGGAAGTAGTCGATGTCCTGGTCTTGATCGTCGAACGCGAAGGCGATGAGGTCGTCCCACTCGGGTCGCACGTTGCGGGCGACCGGCCACACCGTGTCCTGGCTGGTGTACAGGTAGTACCGCCGCGGCCCAGGAGCGGTGTCCTCCCAATTCACTTTGACCGAGCAACCATCGCCGGGGTTGCCGGTGATGACACCGCGAAGATGGAAGTCCATCACCGACACTGAATTGTCTCGGCGGTCGAACGGCACGTCGTCCGTCACGTTCTTCCGTGTCCGCACGACGATTCGTTCGCCAACCCGCATGTCGAGTACCTTGGGTTCGTAACGGGGATCGGGATCCATTCGCCACTCGCCGGACGCCATGAAGTCCTCCACCTGGTTGCGGCCTGATCGCTTGCTGCCGCTTCCGACGATCCAGTAGCACTCGTCTTCCTCGAGCTGGGCAACGTCGTCGGATTCCGTGTGCGGCATGATCTTTCCGGTGATTTCGGCATCGTCGTTGGTGGTCGGTTCGGGTGAGTTGTCAACTGACGCCGTGTCGGACGCTGCGGGAGTGGCGGGGCGGGGGTACTCGGGATAGGCGAATTGCACGACCTGCGGGCAGTGATATCTGGTGTAGACGCAGAAGTGCTTGCGCATGACGTCCAACACCAACCTCGCCGCGGCGGCAGTGACCTGTGGATCCGCGAGGAGTCGTTCCAGCTCTGTGAGTCCGCGGACCTGCAATCGCACCATGTCGCTACCCGCATCGTCGTACTGGACCGTCCTGATACGCAACTTGGGGTGACGCCGCCGGAGCCCCCACTTGGCTCGCGTGTTCGGGAACAGCACGCTTTCACGAACATTGACGAACCCGAAGAGTTCGCCGGGAACCCGCTTGTCTTCGTGTACGACGAAGGTTTCCATTTTTCCGACATTCACGCAAAACCGGCGTGGTGAGTGTGTGCCCGAGAACGTCCCAGCGCTGACACCCCAGTACTGAAATTCGGTTGCGCGAGGTACAGGCACGCACGACTCCAGGTACATTCGCAACACCTCGGTGACCGCCGTCGAATGTGGTGCGTCCGTGTAGCGCCGAGCAGCTGTCGAGTAACGAATCTCCTGCTCGGGGATTGCCTTCAACGGAGTCTGATCCCCACCGTTGTACTCACCAGGGTTCAGAATCCAGCGGGCCTGTTCCTCGTCGGACAGCAACTCGTCGAGCGCATCGCGTCCCGCTGTGATGCTGGCGTTGAGAATGTTGCGGAGCCGGACCTTCTTGCTCTCGAGTTCGTGTGTGAGGAATCGCTCGTGCTTCTTGAGCTCCTGCTTGGATGCCGTCTCCGGTAGGAGGCGTACCGAGGTGATCTCCGAGCCCCACTTGGCCGCATGACCTCCCATGCGTGATCGCAGGTCGACGGATTCGCCGACGTAGTACGTGTCGTTGTCGAAGCGGAGGAGGTAGTAGCCGCTCTGACGGGGACCGTTCGCCGGTAATGCCGTCGACCGGACGTCGCCGAAGGGAACCTCGGGAAGGAACCCACGCTTGTCTGCCCAGGCCGCTGCCGCATCCGTGTTGCTCATGCCGAAAACATTAGAGCCATGGCGGAGACGGATCTGTCGGCTGATCGATGCAATTTCTCCGCGTCAGTCGGGGCGATGCTGGACGGTGCAACTCACCGCGAGGGCTGCCTCCGTAGTTTGATCTTGTGGTCGGTCCGCGAGCTGCGCACAGGCGGGTGACCACGTGGTCCGCTACGTGGTCACCCAGTCGGGTAATGGAGCGAGCGTGAAGCTCACCCCGCTCACCCGGGCGAGTTCGGCCCGAAGGGGGACGGAGTGGGAACCCGCAATCCGCCGACGTCGACGCCGCTCGGACCGGCCTGCACACCGGGGACCGAGAGGGGGCCGACGGCCGCGCCGCCGATGTTCGCGGAGAAGCTGGGGTCGGGAGCGATGGCGCTACCGCCATTCGACTCCGCGGACGCGATGCCGGCACCCGCGGCGAGGACGAACGCTGCGGCGAGGAACGTGGTGGCGGTGCGATTCATGAACGTGGTGTGAGTGGACATCAGGGGCCTTTCGGGGATGGGTTCAGCGGGGAAGTCGCAGCGAAGGGCCGGCATTGGTGGGCAACCACAGGCCGGCCCCTCACATGCGATCAGCAGAAGACGCCGTTGAAGCAAAAGCTGCTGTTGCCGCCGTTGCCCGCATTCTGGGAGCCCTGGCTGTTTCCGTTGCCGATCTGAGCGCCGCCGACATTTGAGTTGAACCACCCACCGGGACCTCCGGGGCCGGCGGAGGCGACGCCCGACCCGGCGGCGAGGGCGACCCCGAGATGGCGAGAGCGGCTACCGTGCGCTTGATGGTGTTCGACATGTGAATCTCCTTGTTGAGAGGGGGTTTTGCTGACAACAAGAAGCTTGCCGGGCACGCGCCATCGGCGGTATTAACCCCAGGAGGGAACCTGATCACCACCCGCGAGCTGTTCCGCGGCGACCGGACCGTGCAGCCCGGTCGCCGCGGTCACGAGCTCACCGACCGGTGAGCGCCCGGGCCTGATCTGTCAAAGCCACTGTCGCCGCGCGCAACTGGTCGACGGAGTCGAGTGGCTCTGCGTATCCGACGCGGGTCACGGCCACGCCGCGGGGGGTGGTGACGCGCAGGTCCAGTCCGTAGCGGTCGGCTCCTTCACAGGTGACCGACTTCGCATCAGGGAAACCACCGAGCGCCTGGGCCATCGCGCGCAATGCGTCCGCGTGGTCGGCGTTGAGGTGCTCGATCGCCCGGCCGGCATGTGGGGTGACCGGATCAGCTGTCGCGGCGGCGTAGGACTCTTCGCTCGCCGAGTCCATTCGCCCGTAGCCGCCGACCCACCGCACACGCTGGACGCGCAGCACCCATAGCGAGAAGTCGCTGAAGTCGATGTAGACGTGCGCTGCCGGGACGGCCGCGAGGTGTGCCTCGCGCGCGGCGGCGAGCTCCTCGCCTTCCGGGCGATAGACGTACCCGGCGAGCGTGATGCGGGTGCTGGCCAGCGGATCGGAGGGCGGGTTCGGTGCGACGATCGCGATGCTGGCGCGGGGGTCGTGCGCGAGGTTGCGGCCGTGCTCGGCCATCTGCGACACGCACAGCACGGGCGAGCCGTCGAGCAGGCCGTAGGTGACGAACGACGCCCACGGGTCGCCGTCCCTGGTCAGGCTCGCGAGGGTGCCTACGTTCGTCGTGGCCGCGACTGTCCGGGCCTCCTCGGCAGCGGACGGGCGGGCCGGATTGGCGACCTCCTCCAACGGCGGCGGCACGGTCGGGGCATCACCGGGATCTCCGTGATCTACGTTCGTCATTCGTGAACGGTACCCCGCCGGAAATTGCCGGTGGCATTGCCGTCGACCTGCGCTTACCGTTGAACTGAGGGCTCGATCGCCGAGTGGCTATGCGAGTGCGGCCGGGTCCTCGCGAAGCGTGATCGTGGGTGATGCGAGATGACCGCGTTGGGCGTGCTGGCGCTGGTGCTGGGTGTGCTGTTGATCGTCGTGGAGGCACACGCACCGACCGCGGGTGTGCTCGGCGGGCTCGGGGCACTGTTCGTCGGGGCCGGGGTATGGCTGCTGTTCACGTCCAGCGACACCGCGCAGATGATCGCTATCCCGGCGGCCGCGGGTGTCGCGGTGGTGGGTGTGGGTCTCGCGGTGGTGGGCGGCCGGAAGGCGCTCGCCGCCGGGCACGCGCCCGTGCGCACCGGAATGCAATCCCTCATCGGATCCGACGCCACCGTCCGCAATTGGAAGGGACGGCAAGGTCAGGTCGAGGCCGCCGGAAGCCTGTGGAAGGCGCAAACCTTGTTCGGGGACGACGAGACGCCGACCGCGGGCGATTGCGTCATCGTCGAGCAGATCCGCGGACTCACCCTCACCGTGCGCCGCCGCGAACCATGGGAGATCGAATTATGACCACCATCATCGTCATCCTGTGCGTCGTCATCACCCTCCTCGCCGTCCTGGCGAGCAGCTCGATTCGGGTGCTGCGCGAGTACGAGCGGGCCGTCGTGTTCCGGCTGGGCCGGCTGGTCGACCTGAAGGGCCCGGGGCTCGTGCTGCTGATCCCGGCGATCGACCGCATGGAACGGGTCAGCTTGCGGACCGTGACCCTCAAGATCCCCGTCCAGGAAGTGATCACCCACGACAACGTGCCTGCCAAGGTCACCGCCGTCGCCTACTTCCGGGTGGTCGACGCCGACCGCGCGATCGTCGAGGTCGAAGACTTCCTGGCCGCCACCCTGCAGATCGCCCAGACGACCCTGCGCTCGATCCTCGGCAAGGCCGACCTCGACTCACTCCTCGGCGAGCGGGAACGCCTCAACGAGGACCTGCAGAAGGTCATCGATCAGCAGACCGAACCGTGGGGCGTGAAGGTCACCACCGTCGAGATCAAGGACGTCGAGATCCCCGCCAACATGCAACGGGCCATCGCCCGGCAGGCCGAGGCCGAGCGGGAGCGTCGCGCCAAGATCATCAACGCCGAAGCCGAGTTCCAGGCCTCCGCGAAACTCGCCGAGGCCGCTGACGTCATCAGCCGCAACCCGACCACCCTGCAGCTGCGTTACCTGCAGACCCTGAGCGCCATGGGCGGCGAGAACAACTCCACCGTCGTCTTCCCGATGCCGCTCGACCTGGTCCGCCCGTTCCTCACCGCGGCCAAGGACTCGGCAGCGACGGACGACGGCGACGAGCGCGCCCGGTTCGAGGCCCAGGCCAACCTCGCCGCGATGATCCCGCCCGCCGGCCCGGAGGCGCGCGCACCGCACCACGCACGAAACTGACGTCGTGCCCCACCGTTCACCCTCCGGCCACCGCGCGTGCCCCGGGAGGTGACCGGAGTGCGCTTGGCTAGGGTGGACACACAGTGGCGTCCACCCGGGCACCTGCCCCCGTCGGGGCGAGCGGAAGCGAGAGACCGATGAGCGGCACAGAGGCAGCCGACATACGGACGGCCGAGTATCCGCGACCGTCGCATTTCGTGCTGCACCTCAGCGACACCCATCTCGTCGACGACGACCTGCTGTACGGGGCCGTCGACAGCGAGGCCACCCTGCGGCAGATCTTCACCGAGATCGAGTCGTCGCACGCCCGCCCGGACGCGCTGGTGTTCACCGGCGACCTCACCGACCGCGGTCAGCCGGGGGCCTACGAGAAGCTGCGGGCAATCGTCGAACCGGTCGCCGCGTCGCTCGGTGCGCAGGTGATCTGGGCGATGGGCAACCACGACGACCGCGGCCACTTCAGGACGGAACTGCTCGGGCAGGAACCGTCGTACGAGCCGATCGATCACGTCTACGACGTCGACGGGCTGCGCATCGTCACCCTCGACACGACAGTCCCCGGACATCACCACGGGGAGATCTCCGAGAGCCAATTGATCTGGCTGGCACAGCAGCTCGCGGTTCCGGCACCCCACGGGACGATCCTGGCGCTGCATCATCCGCCGGTGCCGTGCGTGCTCGACCTGGCGGTGCTGGTGGAACTGCGTGATCAGCCGCGCCTCGCCGACGTGCTCCGCGGCAGCGACGTCCGGTCGATCCTCGCGGGACATCTGCACTACTCGACGACGGCGACGTTCGCGGGCATCCCCGTCTCCGTGGCGTCGGCCACCTGCTACACCCAGGACCTCAACGTCCCGGCCGGAGCGCTGCGTGGACGCGACGGCGCCCAGGGCTACAACCTCGTGCACGTGTACCCGGAGACGATCGTGCATTCGGTGGTCCCGATGGGCAGCTACGACACCGTCGGCGAATACGTCACCGCCGAGGAAACCGAGCAGCGGCTCGCGGCCGAGGGCGTGCGGATCCCGGACACCGGGGAGCGGGCCGTGAAGCCCGTCCGGGTGTGATCAGCCCCTGCGCGGGAACTTCTCCCGGTACGCCATGACGTCGGAGAGCCGGAACCGGCGGTGGGTGCCGCGCATCTCGAGGGGCAGTGCGTTCGTGTCGGCGAGCCGGCGCACATAGGTGTCGGAGACGCCGAGGATCTCCGCGGCCTGCGACGTGGTGAGCAGGTCCGCCACCGCGCCCAGTGCCACACTCTGACCATTCGCGAGGAGCGTGAGCAGTTCGATCACGGCGTCGCGCGCCGGGTCGGGCAGCACCATTCCGTCGAGCGTGACGACCGGAGACGCAGCGAGGGCGGTCCCGAGTTCGGCGGCGACCTTCGGGCCGAGCGCGGAAACGATGTGGTCGATGCTCATGGGTCCACGATCTCATGAGCCCGGACGGGCGACGCCTCGGAGCGGTAGCATTTTCAGATGGACGAGTTGCACGACCCTGACGCCTTCGAACTCGCGCGTGCCGACCAGATCGACGTGACGCCGGAGATCGACGAGATCGGTGAGCTGCTGCGCAAGTCCGGCCGTAAACACGCGGTCGACGACGAGGACGAGCCCTGGCGGCACGGATACCCGTACGACACGAAGATGACGCGCCGGCAGTACGAGAACCGGAAGCGGAAACTGCAGATCGAACTGCTCAAGTTCCAGGCGTGGGTCAAGGAGCACGGCGAGAAGATGGTCATCATCTTCGAGGGCCGGGACGCGGCCGGCAAGGGTGGCGCCATCAAGCGGTTCACCGAACACCTCAACCCTCGTGGCGCGCGGGTGGTGGCGCTGGAGAAGCCCACCGAACGCGAACGCACCCAGTGGTACTTCCAGCGGTACGTGCAGCACCTGCCGGCGGGCGGGGAGATCGTGATGATGGACCGCTCCTGGTACAACCGGGCCGGCGTCGAACGCGTCATGGGCTACTGCACCCCCAACGAGTACCTGGAGTTCACCCGGTCTGCGCCGGAGTTCGAGCGGATGCTCGTGCAGTCGGGCATCCACATCGTGAAGTTCTGGTTCTCGGTGGGCCGGGAGGAGCAGCACGCCCGGTTCGTCTCCCGCAGCACCGACCCCGTCAAGCAGTGGAAGCTCTCACCCACCGACCTCGCGAGCCTCGACAAGTGGGATGCCTACACCGAGGCCAAAGAGGCCATGCTGTTCTACACCGACACCCCGCACGCGCCGTGGACGGTCGTGAAATCGAACGACAAGAAGCGGGCCCGCCTCGAGGCGATCCGTTGGATCCTCGACCGGTTCGACTACACCGGCAAGGACGATCGCGTCGTCGGCAAGCCTGACTCTCTCCTCATCGGTTCTCCCGCAACGGTCTACGACGAGGGCGAGCGCCCCGCCGATTCGTTCCCCGCCATCTGATCAGAGCCCGGTCTCCCACGGTGCCGGGATCGGGAAGTAGTTCTCCAGGAACTGCGTCACCTTTTTGGTCCGCAACTCCAGGTCGATCTCGGGTGCGCTGCCGTCGTTGAGGCAGAAGAAGTCCATCGACCGCTTCGCGAGCAGCGAGTCCATGTCGCGGAGCCCCGACTTCATGGTGGTGTCGACGTACTTCACCCGCGCCGCCGTCTGCACCACTGCGCGACCACTCATCAACGCGTAGTAGTGATACAGCGAGTTCGTCACCGAGATGTTGGAGCTGGCGCGGAAAGTGCTTGCGGCCGTGGCGGCGAACTCGTCGGGGAACTCCTTCTCCATCTCCTCCATCACGCTCTTGCGGAGCGGGGTGGCGGCGTGTTCGAGGTGCCGGGTGGTCATCAGCCCGAAGCGGTCCTGCAGCAGCCGGCGGTTCACGCGGGCCGCGTTCTCGAAGCCGCTGCGCTCGTCGTCGTTGTGGCCCAAACCGATTCGGGTGGTCGCCTCGATGAACATGGTGATCCCGCCGGGGGAGAAGAACATCTGCGGACCCACCGAGCGGCCGAAGAACATGTCGTCGTTGGAATACAGGAAATGCTCGGCGAGGCCGGGGATGTGGTGCAGCTGGCTCTCGACGGCCTGCGAGTTGTGGGTGGGCAGCACCGACGGGTCGGCGAAGAACTCCTCGCTCGGCATGAACGTGACCCGCGGGTCGTCGGCGAGCCACGCGGGACGATCGGAGTCGGTGGCGACGAAGATGCGTCGGATCCACGGCGCATACATGTGGACCGAGCGGAGGGCGTACTTGAGTTCGTCGATCTGCCGGAACCGGGCGGCGGAGTCGTCACCCTCGCCGACGACGTAGTTCTGCATCCGCTTGGCGCGCTGCGCCTGGAACTCCGCGGACGATCCGTCCACCCAGGAGAACACCAGGTCGACGTCGAAATTGATGTCCGACGCGTGGTCTGCGAACATGTTCTCGATGGTGGGCCACACCCGTCCGAACCGCTCGACGGTGCCTCGGACCGCCTCCTCCGAGCGCACCACGCGCCGGGTCAGTGAGTTCTCCATCGGCAGCACGATCTCGTCGTCGCTGATGGACCACAGTTCGATCTGCACCCCCGTCGACGCCCCGTAACTCAGGCCGCTGGCCAGGTGCACGCGCGGACGGAACAGCCGGAAGATGCGGGCCTTCGACGTCGCGGACAGGCTGCCGTCGGAGACCAGGACCGCCGGCCCCTTGGCGTCGACGGTCTTGGAATAGAACGGACGATCCTCACACGCGGCGACCAGGGCGCCGCGCAACGCCTTGCGCTGCGCCCAGTTGACCGCGATGACCGGGCGTTCGTCGTTGCCCCGCACCAGCAGATACTCGACCCCGGCGCCGTCGAGGACGTCGCGGACGAACAGCAGGTCCTCGACCATCGCCTCGTGCGGCGTGGTGTGCGTGATCGGCAGCGCGAAGCGGCCCTTGAACCGGACCACGTCGGCGCGGTCGCGCAATCTCGACGCCGCAGCGGCGGAGGCGTGGGCGACGGCGTCCGCGGTCTCCTGCTCCGGGGGTACGAAGTAGACGTCATGCGGAGCGGAGGATTGCGTAATGTCGGGCCTTTCGGTGGTTGTCGCGAGTGCGATCGTGCCCAGTCTAGGCGCTCCGGTGCGGCTACCGCTGCGAGGAAGCGTCCGACGCGAAGTCCCACGTCGGACGGTTCCCGGCCAGAATCTGTTAGGAAGGACAGATGGCCGAGAGCACCGGGGACATCGATGCACCGAAACGGGATACCTGTCAGGCTTTCGAGGACGTCGTCGCGCTCCTGAACTATCCGATGTTCGTGGTGACCACGCGGTCGGACGACGAGATGTCGGGGTGCCTCGTCGGGTTCGCGTCGCAGGTCAGCATCAACCCGCCGCGCTTCCTGGTCGGACTGTCCAACAAGAATCACACCTTCTCGGTCGCCTCGCACGCGGAGCGTTTGGCGGTTCACCTTCTCACCCGTGACCACGTCGCTCTCGCGACGCTCTTCGGCGAGCAGACCGGGGACGAGATCGACAAGTTCGCCCGATGCGACTGGCATCCCGGCCCCCACGGGCTGCCGATCCTGGACGATTCACCGGCGTGGTTCAGCGGCCGAATCCTCGAACGACTCGAACTGGGTGACCACGTCGCGTTCCTCCTCGCCCCGGAGACCGGATCCGCCCCGGCCGACCTCGGTCAGGTGGTCACCTTCTCGGACGTGCGCGACCTCGAACCCGGGCACGAGGCGTGATGCCGCAGATGCGCAAGCTGAGCAGCGCTGCCGACGAGGTGTCGGCGGAAGAGTTCTACCGCGACCCACCGGACGGGGTGCGGGTGAACATGGTTGCCAGCCTGGACGGTGCGGCCGCCTTCGGTGGACGCGTCCGACCCCTGTCCGACCCGGTGGATCACCAACTCCTGCGCGCGATGCGTGCGTATGCCGACGTGGTGCTGGTCGGGGCCGGCACCGTCCGCGCCGAGACGTACGGACCGGTGCGGTTGACGGAAGAACAGGCTCGTTATCGACTCGACCGGTGGGGACTCGACACACCACCACCGATCGCCGTCGTCACACGAACGGGCAATCTGCCGCCCGATTCACCATTGTTTGCCGGTCGTGTCAGGCCGATCGTCGTCACCACACGACGAGTCGCAGAAGCCCGTGGGGCAGCGCTCAGGGAATCCGCGGACATCGTCGTTGCCGGTGACGGTAGCGTCGAGATGCCCGCCCTCATCGCCGCTCTGCGGGAGCGCGGGCTCGGCCGAATCCTGTGCGAGGGCGGCCCCACCCTCCTCCACGATCTCGTCACACACGATCTGGTGGACGAAATGTGCCTGACCCTCGCCCCACGACTGGCCGGTCCGCAAACACTGCCCGCATCGTCCGGTCCGACAGTGCAAGCGCCGCGCACACTTTCACTCGAACATGCTCTGACGAACGACGACTTTCTCTACCTGCGCTACGGCCGGGGAACACAACGCGACTGACGCACTGCCGTCAGTCCAGGACGGTGAAGAACGAGTCGCCGTCCTCCGCCGACCCGTCGATCTGCCCCCGGTCGGTGCGCGAATCCTGCACGATGACGCCTTCGACCACGTCGGCGTGCTTGGTTCCGAACACCGGAATGTCGATCTCCTCGTCGTCGATGACCCGGTCGACGTCCTCGGTCAGCTGGTCGTCGGGGAGATCCGCCAACGACACCTCGCTCTGCTCCTCGAGCATCACATCGGGCTCTTCCTCGGACAACTTCTCGTCGAGGGACTCACCCTCCCGCTCCTCGCGCGCCGTGGTGCCGAACTTGTCGGCCTCACTCCACCCGTCGGGCGGATCGACGACGTCATCGCCGTCGTTGTTGCGCACGTCGTCGGAGTCCAGGCTCTCGCTGGGGCTCAGCGTGTCACCGGGCCCGTCTTCGATACTCATACGCATCAAATGCCCAGATCAGGCGTCGTTGAAACTTCGATCGATCGAGGTCAGGCGACGGCCGGAGCGCTCCGCAACGTCTCGAGCGCCGCGATCTGCGCCGCCGACCATTGCGTCGAGTTCACCCGACTCGAATCGAGGTGCACGAGTACGACGGTCAGCTCCGCGGCCTGCACGCCGTCCTGGTGGATGGTGATCAGGAAAGTCAGCGAGGTGGTGCCGATCCGGTCCAGGGTGACGACGACGTCCGCGTCGCCGGTGAACAGTTCGCGCCCGAAGTTGCTGACGACGTTGACGACGGCGATCTGGGTGACCGGGTCGAGCAGGTCACCGCACGCCTCGACGAGCGCCCGGCTCCACGCCGCGCCCGCCGCCTCGTGCGCGCAGTAGAACGGCACATGGCGGCTCACCGACGCCGGTGCGTCCGGCCGGGCGTTGTTCCGCAGGGACATCGTGTAACGAGGCATGGATCGGACATTACTTGCTGTCCGGACGCACTTGCTTTCCGGGCGCGCAGAGCAGGTGGTAGTCGCTGGACTACCGACCTGCACCGAAAGCAGCGAGGAGGCGCTCCAGCACGTACGGCCAGGGTATGCGCTCCTGCTCCAGCCGGAGATCGCCGTCGCGCAGCGACAGCAGGGCGGCGGTTTCGGACGCGGTGAGATGGGATGCGTCGTTCAATGTGGGCGACTGTTCCCGGACGGCGAGATCCCGCCACCGATCCAGAGTAGCCGTATCCATCAACAGACTCCGCACGTGCGGAAGATGTCGGCGCAGACGGTCGAGGATGGCGAATCCGTGACTGTCGAGGTCTCCCCAGTACCAGACTTCCGAGCCGACAACCCACGGGATTCCGGCCAATTCGTGAACCGTGTAGCCGCCGCCGTGCAGTGCCACGGTTCCCGCCAGCCGAGGCAGCGCATACAGCCCTTCTTTGTTCTCGAGAATCAGGATGCGCGCCGGAGCCAGCGGCAACGCGGCGAGTTCCTCCAGCGAGGTCGCGAAGCGCCGCGGAGTTCCGATCAGGAGGTCGGGATCGCACAGTGCGACGTCGCGCAGGTTCGGCAGGCTCCGGATACCGAGATCCCGGTGGCCTCGAACGCCGTCGATCAGACTCTCCACCGTTCCGCGATGCCGCGAGAGCCATTTCGTGTCCACCCCCGGAACGGGAAGCTGACGAATGAGATACCCGGAGTTCGGATGGTCGCTCAACCATCGCGCAATGGTGGTCAGCCTGACGAAGTCGTCGCCGTCCAGGTCGAGCCATTTCGCCGCGGTCGCGGCAACCGCGGCCGACAACGTCGGGGAGCCGGGACCGAGGCCGTGGACAAGTGCATCACGTCGCATCACCAGGGCGCGCCATTCGGTTTCGCGGCCACCCGCGGACGCAATCTGGCCAGCCCCGGCCAGTGTCAGCCGCACCGGCACCTCCTGGGTGCCGAAACTCGGCCATCGCCGCGTCGCCCACTCCACAAGGCCGGCGCCGGTATAGGCGCGCCAGGCACGTACCCAGGCGACAACCGTGTCAGGATCCTCGGCAATCTGCGGCTCGGACGGCGGATGCAGCGCAACCGTCAGCGAATCCTGTTCGGCGAGTGAGGGGTCGGCCAGCCAGCGACGGCGGCGACTGTTGTAGGCGGTCCGTGCCTTCGTCGCGGCTGCGGGCGGCAGAACGCACCGTGTGCTCATGTACCAGTCGCGTCGTCGAATTCGATGAGGCTGAGTTCGGTGTGCATCCGGTCGCGGATGCTCACGGTCGCAGCGCCGCCGATGTACTCCTCGAGTGTGCCGAGCAACTTGAGCGGGGTCGCCAACACCATGTGAAAACCGAACTGCGCGAACACGTCCAAGGCTCGACGTGTGTAGGCGGAATCGGCGCGGTCGAACGCCTCGTCCAGGATGACGGTGCCGTAACGGGGAAGGTCCGCGCCGTCGGGAGCGAGCTGATACCGCAACGCCGCCGCCAGGCAGAAGAACACGAGTTTCTGGGCCTGACCGCCGGACAACCCTGAGCTCGAATCGTGGTAGTTGCGAGCTTCTCCGGCGCCGTCGACCTCGACGCCGATGAATCCGACGTGCAGGCGAGTGTCCAGAACCTGACGCTGCCATCGCTGATCCGCGGGCTCCTTCGATGCCAAACGTTCCAGCGCAGCCGCCATCCGCCCGAATCGTTCCTCGGCCGCGGGGCGCTGCTCGATGTCCCATCCACCACTCGTGATCCGGGTCAGGTCATCCAGGAAGTCGGCCGCCGCCGGCGAGCGTCGCTCGCGGACGTCGATGCGCAACCACCGGTCGGTGTCGAACGCGGAGCGGTGCAGCGAGTCGTTGACCGGATCGATGCGGGAACGGATCTCGGCGGGCGCCTTACGGATCGTGCGAGCGAGTTCGCCGATGTTGCGGTGCGACTGGTCGTGCAGCAGCTGGAAGAACCGATCCTCGTACCGGGGAAGACCGTCGGAGCGCAGGCGTTGGAGGATTGTCAACGCATCGTCGACATATTCGGCATCAACCCTCAACTCACCGCCGCGGGCCTCCCATCGCGCCAGATACTGGGACAGGATCTTGATGATCGACGCGCCGGCGGCGGACACCGCGTTCTGCGCCTCGGCCCCGTCCCTATTGATGCCCTGGCTGACCTCGAACAGGGCCTTGTCGATGTTGTCCGACGTGACCCGCCGAGCGAACTTCCGGAATCGCGCCTTGATCCGCGCGGCAACAGCCGCGGGAGCCGCATCGTTCGCGTCGAGTTCGGCCTGCTCGATCCTCGTCTCGAGTTCCGTCACCGCCGTCCGATGCACCGTCAGGGCGGTATCGGCCTGACGTCGGGCCGCGTCGGCCTCGTTTTCCGCCTTCTCCGCGAGTTCGAGGGCAGCCGACAACGCAGAATGCTCCGGGTTGTCCTGCTGCCAGGAGTCGAGACGGTTGTCCACTGCATCGACGGCAGCCTGCGCAGCGCGGACGTCGACATCCGTCCACTGCGCATCGAGGATGGTCTGTGCAGCGCGATTCTGCAGGGAGATCCGCTGATCCTCACGGTCCAGCGCGTCGAGTCGGCTCGTCGCACCTGCGATCGTGACGTCGAGATCTGCAATTCGTCGGCGGATGTCTTCGAGTTTGGCTTCGTTGTCGAATCCGAGGACCCACCGCCGTCGGTCGTCGATGCGGTTGCGATCATCCTTCTCGTGCCGCTCCGCGGAGTGCTTGACCTGCCCGGCACGTGTCACGGCCCGGGGGTGGTCCGCGAAGCCGGCCGCGGTGTCGACGCATGCATAGTCGTAGCGGTCGGCGAGATGGTGGTGGATCCACGCGGCGAGCGGACCGTCGGCGACATCTATTCGTCGCACCAGCGACAGCGCTCCGGTCTTCGGCACCGTCGGCGATATGGCGCCGACCCGCACTCTGCGGTACACGAGGCGTGCGCCGAGGTGGGTGGCATCGACGGCAGCGGCAACCGCCGGATACACCTCTTCCGGGACGAGCAGGGTGCGGCCGAGGCCGCCGAGGACTCGCTCTATGGGTCCGGTCCACTCGGAATGCTCGTCCCGCACCGCGATCAACTCGCCGGCGAACGGCACAGCGTCGTCCGATATGCCGGCGGTGGAACAAATCGACTCGCGGGCACGTAGCAGACCCGGATCGATATTTGAGCGTCTGCGGGCGACGATCTCACGATCGGTGATCAGCTCGGCGCGCTCCCTCTGTGCGGTGCCGCGCTGTTCGGCGAGCGTGTAGCGGTCACCGAGCCGGTCCTCGTGTGCGGTGGTTGCCTGCCGTAACTGGTCCTCGAGTTGCCCGCGCAGTCGCGTGAACTCCTCCGCGGTCTCCGGAACGGTTCCGTCCCAGGCCGACACCGCCTCGGCGATCTGATCTCGCCTGGTCCGCACACGCGCCAGCATTTTCATTTCTGCGTCTCGTTGCGCGTGCAGGGTCGCCAGTCGGCCGCCCCCGACGCCTTCGAGTTTCACGGTCAGATCGAGGGTTTCCTGCCGTGCACGTTCCGCTGCGGCGGTGGCTTCGCTCGCACCCGCCTCCAGCAGTGGCGTCAGGGCGTGGCGTTCGGTGAGTTCCCCGCGCAGGAGAGACAGGGTCATCTCGGCATGCACCGCGCCGAGATGTGCGTTCTCCTCGTCTGTGTCGCGAAGGGACTGAAGCCCGCGCCGCCGGGTATCGGCGAGATCGACCAAGGGTGCGAGCATCTCCACCTGCCGGCGCGCGTCCACGACGACGCGGTGCGCCTCCTGCAGGTCGTGGAATTGGTTGACCGCGCGTTCGGCCATCGCGAAGGTATTCGGGGTGTCGAGCATGTAGTCGCGGAACAACTGGTCGAGGCTACCGAGGCTTTTCGCCGACAAGGTGCGGTGCAGCAGGCGCTGAGCCCCTTCCGACGAGATGCCGAGGCGGGAACGGAAACTCCGGGCGAACGGCCCATAGGCTGGGCTGACGGTTGCCGCCGGCCACCGTTTCCTGATGGCCCTCGTGTCGATACCGCGGGTCATGAACGACGCGAAGTCGGTCAGGTCGAGTTCGTGCTCGAGAATGAGATGGACGTGACTGACGTCCGCCGCGGCGTTCTGCCCCCGCCCCAGATGCATGAGCTTGACGAGGGTGATCGGCGGATCGTCGGTGTCGGCGCGGTAGGTCAGGGCGATGCCGCTCCACGTCGCGCCGGTGCGCAGGTAGGAGGCGACCAGACCGTCGGTATCGGCGCCCGCCTCGCGTCGCCACGCGCCACGAATGTACGTGACGAAGTTGCGTCCCGAGTTTGTGGCCTCCTGCGCGGCCGCATTGAAGCGGAGTTGATTGCCCGGGACGAGCACAGCCGAGATGGCGTCGATGAGCGTGGACTTGCCGGAGCCGGAATTGCCGGTGATCAGGAAACCCTTGCGGGCCACGGAAAGATCGTGGTGGCCGTGCAACGTGCCCCAGTTGACGACTTGTACACGCGCGAGACGGCGCTGACCGGGATGGATCACTGTGTGTCCTCCTCGAGAATGCGCCGGAACTCCACCTCGACGAGAGCGACCTGTTCCGCGTCGAACAGCTGCCGCAACACGGGGGAGACCTCCATCCGGTCGTCGGTCGACGTCTTGGTGAGCAGCGAGTACTTGTCGAGCTTCTTCCACGATGCGTTGACGCGCTTCGCGTAACCGGCTGGGTCGGTGTCGCCGGCCGCGCGATACATCTCGAGCTGTTCGCGCAGTTCGTCGAGATCGACGATCACCCGTTCACCAGGTTGCGCACGCAGCAGTCGTTGCCGCAAGGCGAGCAGCATGACCGTGTCCATGAATGTCAGACGCTCGGTGCGGAGCACGGTGGGAGTATTGGGGTCACCGGTCTCGGCGGGGCGGGTGAACGCCAGCTCGTTCTCGTCGTCGATGACGAGATCGAGAAAGACGTCGGCGAGGCGGGACCGCAGGATGCGCTCGTCCCGGATCACCGCGCGCCACACCTCGGGATGCCGCGCCGCGGTGACGAGAGGACCCTTGAGTAACTGCACGAACGCGCGGCGCGTCTCGAGGTCGAGTTCGCCGGTGTCTCCAGGGAAGTGGCCGCGGGTCGTCGGCTCGTCGTTCATGTCGGGCTCCCCGTCGGTTCGAACGCCGGACGGCTGGTGAACTCGTCGTCGGCCGGATCGAACAGGCGGCGTCGAATCGTCGCCCGCCGTGGAACTCCGGCTCCCGAGATCCACTCGATGTCTTCGGTGCCGTCGATCGTGTGCCCGTGGTGGGTGGCGAGGACGATCAATCCAACCGCGCTCGCGAGTCCTTGAGTCGCCGGATAGTCGCGCAGGACATCCCCGATCGTGGCGCGACCGTGCGCGCGCAGCGTTGCCGCGACGTTGTCGGTCAATTCGTCCATATCGATCTCGGATTCTCGGACGAGTCTTCGCAGTTCGTCGAGATCGACGGTGCCGGCGTCGTTGGTGAGCACCGGTTCGGTGACGAGGTTGTCGGCGGGGTTGTGCAGGCGAAGAGCCGCGACCGATTCGAGGCTCATACCCACGCGCACCAGCTCGAGGTCGAGCACGTCGTAAGGTCGGCGACGCGTGGCCACGGCGACAGCACTCTGCTGCGCGCTGCGCAGCAACCGCTGCAGCCGGCGGTGTTCCTCGTAATGACGTGACTGGACGAAGTGGCGCAAGGACCGAGACAGGGACGTCATCGTCGAATGCACTTCGGAGCCAGCGGTTTCCATCTCCGTCAACAACGCCCTGAACCGCCGTTTCTGATCGTTGGTCAACCTGGCGGCAAACGGCCGCTGCAACACTGCATCGATCCACTCGTCCATCTGAGACGACCGGGCCGGATCGAGAATCATGTCGTAGAACGCGGTGAAGCTGCGGCCGGCATCGGAATCTCCGATCAGGTCGACCCCGCGGAACACGTCTCCCAGGGTGTCGCCACGGTCACCCTCGTCATCGAGGATTCGGGCCCGCAGATCGCGGTTGAGTTCCTCGAGTTCGGCGCGGACCCGGGCGAAGTCCGCGGGTACCTCGGAGGCCAGCGCGAGAATCTCGGCAGAACGCTCGACGGCGCGGTCGCCGTCGAGGACCGGGAAGACTCCCGACTCCACTGCTGCGATCTGCTGGTCGACGGATGCGCGTTCGGTCAGCAGCGCGGTGAGACGAGTCTCCGTGCGGGGATCGGAATCACGTGCGAGTGCCTGCAACTGGGTGGAGAGCGTGGTCAGGCGGGATTCGGTCGCGGAACTCGCCTGACTGGTGAAATTCGCGACGAATGCCATCGCGGCGAAGGCCCCCTCGGTCGGTTCCAGAGTCTCCTCACGGGTACCGGCCGCTGCTCGTCGGAGCAGATAACCGGACCGCACCCATTCGGTGCAGTACGCCTGACCGGTTCGCGGGAAGTCGAGACCCTCGTCGCGCATGGTCTGAAGGTCGGAGTCCAAGAGTGCGAAGAGTTCCGGAGCCGGGAGGCGGCGGGTCCGATGGTCGAAGTGCCGGCCCAACAGAGCCAGAATTGCCGGTGCGGTATCGGCGCGCAGCAATGTCCACGCAGCGTGGTCCTGGCGCAGGCGAAGAAGCCGATGGACGTCGGCGGTGATGGACATCGAACTCCTTTCGTGGTGGCGACCATGCTGTCATGGGTGACGGGCTGACGATCAACCCGCGCAGGCCGCGTAATCGACTCATTCGGCGATTCGTTCCCGCCCGCCACTGAGGTCCGCCAACTCTGCCGCCACCCGGCCCGCCTGCCAGCCATGCGCATTTGTCACCGAATGCGAGGTCGTGACGACCGAGGGGAACTGCTTCTCGAACACCGAACCCACCGCCTCGCTGCGCTCGGCCATGATTGGCACCAACTCCTTGCCGTACTGACTGGACGCGTCACGGCCGGCTTGTTCCCGGGCGATCACCAGTCGTTCCCCGATCCGGGTGGCAAACGCGAGGAGGAACGAGCGGCGGAAGCTGGGTGAGCGTTTCACCCGGTCACCGCCCGCCTCGCTCAACGCGTGGGAGGCCTGAACGAGCAGCGAGGTGAACAGCATCTCGCTGAGATCCAGATCGACGGGCATCCCGACCATGCTGACGAGGCCGAATCGTTGGTGCCAGAGCACGCGCACATTGTTGGTCTTCGCCACACAGTGCAGCAACTGCACCTTCGCTTCGGGGTACGGATTGTCGACGAGCAACCGGCGGGTGACCACCTGATCGCTCAGCGAGGTGTGTGCATGCGCGTCGATCACGGCGCTGTCGATCGCATACCGGGTCATCAGATCCTGCGCCTTCGCCGAAAGGGTCTCCGCTTCCTCGGCGAACGTGGTCGCTTCGGCCTTGGCCAGCAGGCCGCGGATGCGGGAGAGCACCTTGGGCTCGGCCCCGCGCTTGGCGGGCCGTGACGCCGCCGCCCCCGTCACCCAGTCGGGTGCGGTGGCCATCAGTGGCGTGATGGGGACCAGGTAGTTGCAGAAGCCGAGGAGCGAAAGGATCGCCGTCCAGGTGGCCGTCGGCTCAGCGTTCTCTGCCGCACGCCAGGCGGACAGTCGACCGCGGGCAGGTGCGTCGTCGGCGCCGATGTTCAGCTCGTCGAGCTGCTCGCGCCACGGCTCGGGGGCGCTCTTGTGTGCCGAGGTGCGGCTGGCATGGGAGCCGATCGCAGCGACCGTCAGCCGGGCGGTGCGCGCACCGAATTCCCGGCGCACCGCGTGCACCAACTCGGCCGGCTGCCACCCCGAGGCGAACGCGTGGTCCATCGACGCGTCGAGTAATTGTGAGACCCGGTCCAGGGCAGCACCGGAAACGGGGGAACTCTCGAGCTCCGCCAGGTTGTCGACCGTCCGGCGCAGCGACTCCGCATTCGTCGACGGCCCGAACGCGAACTCGATCCCCGCGAAGATCAACGATTCGGCGTCGATCTCGGGACGGAACTCACGATGTTGCCGGGCGCCGTCACGTTGCTGCTTCTTACGCTTGCGTGCGGCCCGGTTCTGCTGGCTGTTGCGGCTCACAGCGACTCCTCACTCGGGGTGAACTCTGTCCTACGTCATCGGGCAGCGGACCGGCCGCGCGACCGGTGGGCTGCTTCACGCGCCCGGTCGGCGTGGTCGAGCAGCGCGACGACGGTACGGGGCTGGTGGTCGCTCCGTCGAACATCGCCGGTCACGCGCGCTAACTCCGCTTGCACCGCCGCATACCGGCCCTGGGCGACAGCGAGCAGAAGCCTGTTCTTGGTCGATTCGGGCAACTTCGCGATGTGCTTGCGCAGTGCCGCGGTCGCCTGGGCCTTCGAGGGCAAGGCCGAACTGGCCTCGCGCGCCGCGGCCAGCAGATGGGTGTCGATCCGAAGATAATCGGCGAGCGCCTGTTGTGGTCCGGTGAGGTCACCGAGACCGGCGGGCACTGCGGGCTCGAGTTCGTGCTCCGACTCGGTCTCGAACGCGTATTCGTTGCGTTGCGCCGTCCCGATCGCAGCCAACCATCCGAGGTACAGCGGACGCAGGTCACCCATCGTGATCTCGTCGCGCACGCGCGCGAGGGACGCCATCCAGCCCTCCGCCTCTTCGGTGAAGTCGGCCGAGTCGTCCTCGCTGGTGAAGTCGAAGACGAAGTGCTTTCCGGTCGCCTCAGCCGTGAGGTAAGGGTCGACCGTGTAGTCGTCCGCAACTCCCGAGAGCGCCTCAGCCGGTACTTTCACCATCAGACGGCGGGTGCCCCAATTCGTGACGTGGATATGCAGGTCGTAGCACTTGTGCATCATCACGCGTGGATCGCCGCGGAAATCGCCGAAATGATACGTATTGGTGAAGCTGGTCGGCGTTATCACCGCCCTGGTCGACAGCTTGCGTACCTCGGACTGCATCCGCGCATTCAGCGGCTTGTCGACTGCGAGGAACTCGAAGTATTGATACTCGCTCACGAGGTCTCCTCGATGCGAATCGGTTCTCGGGGGGCGAGCACATTCCTATCAGAACTCCCCGACAGCATCGGGGGTCCGAGGCGAGGCCCGTCGGCCCGCGTCACTCGAACAACCCGCGGAGGTCGTCGGCGTCGAGGCTGGAGCTCAGCAGGGAGTCGGCGTCCATCACGCTCGCGAACAGCGCCGACTTCTTCGCCTTCAGCGCCATCACCTTGTCTTCGATCGTGTCCTTCGCGATCAGCCGATACACCATCACGTTCCGCGTCTGCCCGATACGATGAGCCCGGTCCACGGCCTGGGCCTCGGTGGCCGGGTTCCACCACGGGTCGAGGATGAAGCAGTAATCGGCCTCGGTGAGGTTCAGCCCGAAGCCGCCCGCCTTGAGGCTGATGAGGAACACCGGGGCGGCGCCCTCCTTGAACTCGCGGAGCACGTCCCCGCGACGACGGGTACTGCCGTCGAGGTAGCTGTGCGCGATCCCGGCGTCCGCGAGCCGGTCGCGGATCTTGCCGAGGAACCCGGTGAACTGGCTGAACACCAGCGCCCGGTGACCGCCCGCGACGACGTCGGCGAGCTGCTCGAGCAGGGCGTCCACCTTCGCGGACGGGATGTCGTGATACTCGGCGTCCACCAGGCCGGCGTCGAGGCTCAGCTGCCGCAGCAGGGTGAGCGACTGCAGGATCGTGAAGCGGTTCTTGTCGACGTCGGCGAGCAGGCCGAGGATCTTTTGCCGCTCACGCTGCAGGTGAGTGTCGTAGACCTTGCGGTGCCGCGGGTGCAGATCGACATCGAGCACCTGCTCCTGCTTGGCCGGAAGATCCTTCACCACTTGCTCTTTGGTGCGGCGCAGCATCAGTGGTTTCACACGTCGGCGCAGCTGCGCCAGTAGTTCGGTGTCGCCCTGCTTCTCGATCGGCTTGCGGTAGTAGTCGGTGAACCGGGCCGGATTCGGGAACAATCCCGGGGCGGTGATCGACAGTAGTGACCACAGCTCCATCAGGTTGTTCTCCATCGGCGTGCCGGTGATCGCGAGCTTGAACGGAGTCTCGAGCCGGCGAACGCACTGGTAGATCTTGGACTGATGGTTCTTGGTGAACTGGGCCTCGTCGAGGATCAACCCCGACCACGCGGACTCCGCGTAGGCCTCGAACTCCAGGCGGAACAGGGTGTACGACGTGACGACGATGTCGGCGCCCCGGACCAGTTCGTCGAGGGGGACGCGCCGGCGGGAGCGGGTGTCGGAGATCGCGACGACGTTCGCGCCCGGGGCGAAGCGGGCCGATTCGGACTCCCAGTTCGACACGACACTGGTGGGGGCGATGATGAGGAACGGCGGCGCGTCCGGGTTCGACTGCCGCGCATGGCAGATCAACGCCAGCGCCTGCAGCGTCTTGCCGAGCCCCATGTCGTCGGCGAGGATGCCGCCGAGCCCGTGCTCCCACAGGAAGGCCAGCCAGCGGAACCCCTCCACCTGGTACGGACGCAGCCGGGCATCGAGCGTGCTCGGGACGTCCGCGGGCCCGACGGTGGTCGGCGCCATCAGACCGTCCACCTGCTGCCGCCACTGCGTCGCCTGACGTTCGACGGTGCCGAGCGCGGCGAACTCGTCCCACAGGCTCGCCTGGAAGCGGCTCAGCCGCAACGTCCCGTCGGCGCGGTCGCGAAGGGCGCGCGCCTCGTCGATCAGCTTCCGCAACGTGTGGAGTTCGGGCTTGTCGAGGGAGAAATAGGCGCCGTCGGGCAGCAGCAACTCGGACTTCCCCGCGGCCAGAGCCGAGAAGACCTGGTCGAACGGTACGTCCCGGCCCTCCACCGTGAAGGTGACGCCGAGATCGAACCAGTCGGTGCCGCCCTCCGATGCGGTGACGGACACCCCGATGGCCAGGGAATCGCCGGCCTCCCGGTAGTCGGCCGCTTCGCCCACGACGTCGATCGCCATGTCGGACTTGCCGTGGAGCAGGGGCAGGACCTCGGTGGTGAACCGCATCGTGTCGAGTCCGCGCAGTGCCGTCGATTCCGGGCCGCTCGACCCCAACCCGTATCTGTCCCAGGCGATGTCGAGCTCGTCGAGCAGTGCGCGTTCGCGGGCGTCGTCCCGGTACTCGTCGCCAGGGGTCCGGACCGTGAGCGGCGCGCGATGCTCGTCGTCCCCGACGGTGTACAGCCATTCCCAGTCGACGGTGACCTCGTGGTCGGGGAGATACGACGCCCGCATCACCAGGGTGGGCTCGGAGATCTCGGGTGGGACGAACGAGCCGTCCGAGGAGATGACCGCGGCCAGGTTGCGCAGCTTGGGCAGGAAGTCCGTCAGGAAACGGGACTCTTCGGCGGCGGGAACCTCGATGGGTGTGCGGCGGCGCACCAGATCCTGCAGGGGAGCGGGAACGGTTGCGTCGAGCGGGGCGAGGTGAATGCGGTCGTCCGCGTCGACGTAGAACAGGCCGTGGGCCCGGACGCCGATGAAGCCGACGGTCACTGCGTCGACAGGCTCGCCGTCGACGCGGACCACCGGCCGCACGACGAGCGCGCCGGTGGCGTCGTCGCGGGTGGCGTCGAGGCAGACCTCGGCCGAGCGGTAGGGGGCGAGCGCGCCCAGACGCTTGGAGGAGTGGATGAGCTCGACACCGACCCGGGCCGCCTCGTCGAGCAGCGACCACAGCTGGCGGCTGGCGAAGACGCCGAGGTCGAGATCGGTGTGGTTCTGGCGGCGGTAGGTCAGACCCCCGACGGACAGCAGGTGGATCTCGTGCAGCACCCGGATCTGCTCGGCCGGATGCTGGAACTGGCTGCCCAGCTTGTTCCACGCCAGCCCGCCGACGATCCAGCCCTTGCTGCCCGGCTGGACGGGCCGCACCAGCAACTGAGGTGCCGCACCGGCGGCCGACGCCTGCACCCGGAACTGGATGGCGAGCGGCGAACGCCCGCCGGAATCGCCGAACGGATCGGCGGTGAGCAGGGAACCGAGGGAGCGTTCCCACGTGGGCGCGATCGCCGCCTGGGCCTCGGACCTCGCCTGAGACATCGCGGTGATCAGCAGGGCGGCGACGTGCTTGCAGTTCATGCCGACCGGACACGTGCAGATCCCGTACCGGTACACGGTGCGGCCACTGCTGGAGACGATGAACGCCGACGCGGAGTAAGGCTCCCTCGCCGTTCCCGCCACCTCGCCCCACAGCTCCTTGGCCGCCGGATCCCACGACATCTGGATTACCGCGTTGTCGCGGGCGTACTGGTCGCCGCGGCTGTATGTGGTGGTGCCGAGGACCGCCTTGATCGACGCCACGTCGATGTCGCGCAATTCCCCGGGAAGCATGGCCACAGAGTAGCCAACCGATCCGACAGGTCCCCGGGGTGCGGTGACTCCCACCCCAGGGTTCCTTGTTCCGCGCCTCACCCGATCGCAGACTTCGGTGCGTCGGGGGAAACCCAGCGATCGGAGAGAACACCATGGCCGAGATGGTCGAAGCACACCAGACACACCGCACCGGTGGAGTCGCGCGAACACTGATCACCGCGTACGGAACGGTCGTGTACGTCACGTTCCTGGTCGTATTCCTGTACGCGATGGGATGGGTCGAGGGCCTCGTGGTGCCTCACACGATCAACGACGGTCCCGACGCCCCAGTAGTCGTCGCCGTGGTCATCGACGTGGCACTACTGACGGTCTTCGCGATGCAGCACTCGGTGATGGCCAGGCCCTGGTTCAAGAAACGCTGGACCAGGATCGTCCCCGAACCGATGGAGCGCTCGACCTACGTACTGTTCGCCACGGCCGCGCTGGCGCTGATGATGTGGCAATGGCGTCCGCTGCCCGAGCAGATCTGGGACGTGGAGACGAGCTGGGTCCGCGCCGCGATCTACGTCGTGTCGCTCGGCGGGTGGGCCCTCGTGCTGGCGGCGACGTTCGCCATCGACCACTTCGATCTGTTCGGTCTGCGCCAGGTACTGCGGAACCAGAGCGGAAAGTCGGCTCTGTCCAGTCACTTTCGGACGCCGGTGCTGTACCGGGTGATCCGGCACCCGCTGTATGCAGGCTTCATCATCGCCTTCTGGGTGGCGCCGACGATGACCTGGGGACGGTTGCTGTTCGCCGTCGGGACCACCGGCTTCATCCTGGTGGCGGTGCGCTTCGAGGAGCACGACCTGGTCGACACGTTCGGCGACGACTACCGCACCTACCGCTCGCGGGTGCCGATGCTCGTCCCGAGGGTCGGCTCGCGAGGGCGGTAGCGTCACAGACCGCCGGCGACGTCGATGGTCGTGGCGGTGACGTAGGACGCCTGGTGGGACAGCGCCCACAGCACCGCTTCGGCGATCTCCTCGGGCTCCGCGACCCGGCCGAGTGGCACCTTCCCGGCCACTCGCCCGGGTCGTCCCGGGTCGCCGGCAGCGGCGTGGATGTCGGTGTCCGTCGTACCGGGAGCGATACCGACGACGCGGATGTTCGCGCTCGCCAGCTCCCGTCCGAGTCCCGTCGTGAAACTGTCCACGGCCGCCTTGGACGCCGCGTAGCCGACGTATTCGCCGGGGGCGCCGGTGCGGGCCGCGATCGAGCTGAGGTTGACGATGACGCCGGGGCGCCCTGTCCGGATCCAATGCTCGGCCGCCGCGCGGGCGTAGGCCATCGCCCCGAAGACGTTGGTGTCGAACACCTCCCGCACCACCTCGTCCGGGGTGGAGAGGAACGTGCCGAGCGGGCCGGTGGTCCCCGCGTTGTTGACCAGCGCGACCAGCTGGCCGCGCTGGTCGGCCGCATCGACGACGGCGGCGGCCTGTTCCGCGTCGCGGACGTCTGCCCGCACCGCCGTGGCGCGGACGCCGCAGTGGTGGACGAGTTGCTCGGCGGCCTCGTCGTCGTTCTGGAACGTGAACGTCACCTGATAACCGCGATGGACGGCGAGGCGCACCACCGCTGCGCCGATGCCGCGGGATCCGCCGGTGACGAGGATGTGTTCGGACACGATACGAGCGTATCCGGGTGATCAAATGCGGACCAAAACTGACCGCTATCGGTTTTACGGTGAGTGAAACCGATACGCCGACGCAGGAGGACCGCATGACCGTCAATCCGATCCCCGACGGCTACACCACCGTCACGCCGTGGATCATCTCCCGCGACACCGCCGCGCTCATCGACTACGTGAAGGCGGCATTCGACGGCGAGGAACTCGGTCGGATGGTGGGCGAGGGCGGCACCATCGGGCACGCCGAGGTGAGGATCGGGAACGCCGTCGTGATGATGTTCGACGCGCGACCGGACTGGCCGCCGACGCCGGGTTCCTCCGCCTGTACGTCGACGACGCGGAGGCGGTGCTCGCGCAGGCCGTCACCGCCGGCGGCACGCTGGTGACGACGGCGACGCACCTGTTCTGGGGCGACCTCGTGGGACGCGTCCGCGACCCGTTCGGCAACCTCTGGTGGGTCCAGACCCACATCGAGGACGTCGACGAGGCGGAGATGACCGGGCGCATGAGCGACCCGACCTTCACCGCCGCAATGGAATACGTGCAGAGCGCGGACTTCTTCCCAGGACGATAGCCCGGGTCAGCGGTTCGGCCTGCCGAACGTGATGCTCGGCGCCGTCACGGTGACGGACGCGATCCGGACCGCCACGCCGGAGGGCTTCGTCGGCTCGGCGTCGATGATCGTGGGGTGATAGTCGACCTGCTCGGGCGACGGACGGGCCGGCGCGAACACGCTCCGGACGACACCGATCGGCGTGCGGGCAATCGCGTCGGCCGATTGCTGGATCTGTTCGAGCGTCCGGAACACCGTGTCGAAATTGTCGGACCGCTGGGTGGTGCTCACCGCCTCGACCACCGGCCGCATCGTCCGCAGCAGGAACACGACCTCCTCGAGCAGTTCCTCGGTGAGCCGGAGGATGTGGAACGACGTCTTCGCGACCTCGATCGGCACGGTCACGGCGCACACGGCGACGCGGACGGGTCCCTCGGCGGCCGAGGCCGCCTTCCGGACGGTGCGCTCGACGGGGGACGGCACGAAGCGAAAAACGAACGTCACCAGCCGACCCCCTCACAGTGCGGCGTCCTACCTGTGCCGGGGAGGTTACCGCGCACACGCTCGCCCCGCAGGACGAGCGAGCGGCGTCAGCCCGGCAGCAGGGCCCGCACGGCGTCGATGGTGTCGGCGTCGGCGGCCGTCTTGTCGGGGCGGTAGCGCAGGACCCGCGCGAACCGCAGCGCGAGGCCGCCGGAGTAGCGACTGCTGACCTGGACGCCGTCGAGTTCGATCTCCACGACGAGGTCGGGGTGCAGGTACACGGTGTGATCGTCGCGGCTGCGTTCGTGGCGCGGGAATTCGTCCGTCTGCCACTGTAGAAGCGCGTCGGTGAGGCCCTTGAACGTCTTGCCCACCATGATCGGTTCGCCGCCGTCCGGATCGCGCGCCCCGAGGTGCAGGTTGGACAGGTAGCCGGTGCGCCGCCCGTAACCCCATTCGGCGCCGAGCACCACCAGGTCGAGTGTGTGCTCCGGTTTCACCTTCTGCCAGGCGCGGCCGCGTCGTCCCGCCGCATAGGGTGCGGTGAGCGATTTGACCATCACTCCTTCGTGGCCGGCGGCCAGCGCGTTGTCGAAATGGGTTGCGGCGCTGTCGCTGTCGGGGCGGATGAGTCCGGGAATGCGGTGTTGCGGGGCAACGCGTTCCAGGGCCCCCAGCCGCTCCTCCAGGGGCGCGTCCAGCAGATCGACGCCGTCGAGGTGCAGGCAGTCGAAGAAGTAGGGGTGCAGCAGCAGGTCGCGGGCGGACTCGGCGCCGAAGCGGCTCATCGTTTCCTGGAACGGTCGGGGACGGCCGCTGTCGGTGAGTGCCAGCGTTTCCCCGTCGAACACCGCCGACGTGCAGGGCAGGCCGGCGACGAGTGCGACGAGTTCCGGCACGCTGCCGGTTATCTCACGGAGGGTGCGGGTGAAGATGCGCACCTCGTCGCCGTTGCGGTGCACCTGGATCCGCGCCCCGTCGAGTTTGTATTCGACGCTGACGTCGCCGCCGAGTTCGGTCCACGCGTCGGCGAGTGATTCGGCGGGGGACGCCAGCATCGGCCGGACCGGACGACCCACCTCCAGCCGGAACGCGGTGAGGGCGTCGACACCGCCGTCGAACGCCGCGACCGCCGTTGCGGGCAGGCGCCCCGACAGCATGAACGCCCGGCGCACCGGTTCGACGGGCAGGTCGGCGGCCGCCGCGATCGCGTCGGTCATCACCCCCTCGAGCGCGCCCTGGCGAAGGTCGCCGGTGAGCAGTCGCAGCAGGAAGTCCCGCTCGTCGGCGGTGGTGCGGGCGAAGAGGTCCGCGAGCAGTTCGCGTCGGCGGGCGGCGGATCCGGAACCGGAGATCCCGGCGACGGCGGTGACGGTCCCGTCGAGTTCCGACACCGTCACGGACGGGACGTCGGCCGGGGTGGCGGGAATGTCGGCGAGTGTCCGCCAGCCGATCCCGATCCGGCCCTGCCGAAGCTCCCCGGACAGCCACGCCACCACCGGTTCCACCTCCGCCGGCTCCAGTTGGGTGAGGACCTCACGCAGCGCCGCGACCTTCACCTTCCGCGACCGCGTGGCCCCCACGTCCCGGGACGTCGCGACGATCTGCGAGAACAGCACACCCCGACGGTAACCGGAACGTCCCGTGGGCGGTCAGAATCCGCCTGATCGAAACGCTGGGCGGACCGGACGGTCGTTCCTAGGCTATCGACGATGAGCACCCCACGTCGCCGGCCGCTGAAGACGGTCACGGGAGTCAGCGGCGCCGTGAGCACCTATGCCGCCGCCATCGATCCGCAGCAGTCGACCGTCGCGTCGTCGATCGAGATCGCGAAGATCGCCGAGGCGAACAAGTTCGACGCGCTGTTCGCCGCCGACCTGCTGAGTTTCGGGGCGCAGGGCGCGATCGGCGCGCAGGAACCGCTGATATTCCTGTCGGCGCTCAGCGCCGTGACCACGCATGTCGGGCTGATCGCAACGGTGACCACCACGTTCCACCACCCCTACAACCTCGCGCGGCTGTTCGGGACCCTCGACCACGTCAGCAACGGCCGCGCCGCCTGGAACGCGGTGACATCGTCATTGGGTGAGGAGAACTACAGCGACCTGGACCTGCCGAGCCCCGAGGAACGCTACGCCCGCGCCACGGAATCCCTCGAAGTCATCAACGCGCTGTTCGACAGCTGGCAACCCGGAGCGCTCACCGCCGACGGTGCCGAGGGAACCACGCTCGACGCCGATCGAGTGCGTCCGATCGACCACGCGGGCACGTACTTCACGGTGAAGGGTCCGTTGAACATCCCGCCGCTGCCGCAGCGTCGTCCCGTGCAATTCCAGGCCGGCCAATCCGCGGCCGGGGTGGAACTCGGGGCCCGATTCGCGGAGGTCGTGTTCACGTCGCTGCCCACCCTCGAGGACGCCGTCACCTACACCAAGGGGATCCGGGCGCGGGCCGCCGAACTGGGCCGCGCCGACGGGCTGCCACTGATCATGAGTTCGTTCCACGCCACCTACGGTGCGTCCGAGGAAGAAGTGCGCCGGCTGGTGCGGGAACAGGAGGAGGCGACGGACCTCGACACCGGCCGGATTCGGCTGGAAGACATGCTCGGTGGCGACCTCGACCTGTCCGGACTGGCGCTCGACAAGCCGATCCCGGCCGACGTCCTGCCCGACGTGCGGTCGGTGAACCGCCGCCGCGGCAGGGTCGAAATCTTCAGCCGACTCGCCGCGTCCGGGCGGACCCTGCGGGAGCTGATCATCGCGTCCAAGGACACCGGCCACTGGGCGGTCGCGGGAACACCCGAACAACTCGCCGACGCCGTCCAGGAACGGTATGACGCGGGTGTCCTCGACGTCATCTCCCTTGGCGGGCTCGCCGAGGAACGGACCCGGGACTTCGTCGTCAACGGGCTGCTGCCCGAACTGCGGCGTCGCGGAATCGTCGGCAACGACTACGTGGGCGGCACGTTCCGGGACAATCTGGAACTACCCCCGCTGCCCCCTCGGGACTGACGGTGTCAGCTCTCCAGGGTCGTGCCGTCGACGACGATCCGCACGCGGTCGGGGTAGAACGACACGTGGTCGTCGATGCCCGACGCCTCCGCGGTGGTGAACGGGTAGAATCAGGCGGCGTCCTCGACGGGCTCGGAGCCGTCCGACCCGGTGAACGACAGATACGACGCCGTCCCCTTGTACGGGCAGGACGTCCTGGTGTCGGAGGCGGTGAAGAACTCGGACCGCACGTCGAGACGGGGAACGTAGTAGCGCACCGGCAGCGACGTCTCGAACAGCAGCCGCGGGCGGACGGTGTCGGCGACGAGCGTGTCACCGATGAACACCTCGACGCGCCGGGACGACGGCAGCACGTCGACGCGGACATACGGGTCGCGGGCATGGACGAACACCTGCTGATCCTCCTCGTACCAGGCATCCATCCTGTGCCAGTAGAACGCGACGTACGGGCTGAGGTCGAGGGAATCCTCCAGTTTTACGTCGTAACCCCACACCGATTGCTCGGCGCGACGGTCGCCGACGACGAGATCCCAGTACCGAGCCTTGCCCTTCCACGGGCAGGTCGTCGTCGCGTCGACGGGCTCGAGGAGGTCGAAGTTCACGTCCTCGCGGGGAATGTAGTAGACGGGCAGGAGCCCCTTCTCGAACAGGTACACCGAACGGGTGGTGTCGGCGACCGCCTGACCGCCGAAGAACACCCGGATGCGTTTGTGATCCGTGAGTCTTTCGGCGCAAACCCGGTTCTTCAGGTCCGGGATGGCCGATCTGGTTCTGTCGGACTGTGTGGTTATTGTCTGAGTTATGGCGGGGAGGCTGGTGAAGCGGGCGTTCAAGTATCGTTTCTATCCGACTGCGGTGCAGGCGGAACAGCTTGCTCGGACGTTCGGGTGCACCCGGTATGTCTACAACCGGGCGTTGGCCGAGCGGACGCGGGCGTGGTCGCAGGAGCAGCGACGGATCACTTATAGCGACACCTCGAAGATGCTCACCGGATGGAAGCGGGACGCGGAGACGGAGTGGTTGTCGGAGCCGTCGAAGGGGCCGTTGCAGGAGTCGCTGCGGCAGTTGCAGGGTGCGTTCGACAGGTTCTGGCGCAAGCAATCCCGTTACCCGCAGTTCAAGAAGAAGGGCCAGTCGAAGGATTCGGCGACCTACTATTCGAACTGCTTCACCTACCGCGGCGGGCAGATCCGGTTGGCCAAGCAGTCCGAACCTCTGGATATCCGGTGGTCGAGGCCGCTACCGGAGGGGGCGACACCGTCGCAGGTGACGGTGTCGCGTAATGCTCGTGGTCAGTACCACATTTCGATTCTCGTCGAGGACACGATCACCGAGCACCCGTCGACCGATCGGGTGGTCGGGCTCGATGCGGGGATCACGAGCCTCTACACGCTCTCGACGGGGGAGAAGATCACCAACCCGCGTCATGAGCGCACGGACCGTGAGCGGCTGGCGAAGGCGCAGCGGGTGCTGGCCAAGAAGGAGAAGGGATCCCGTAACCGGGCCAAGGCCCGACTGAAGGTCGCGAAGATTCATGGCCGGATCGCCGATCGGCGCCGCGATTATCTGCACAAACTCTCCACTCGGCTGGTGCGCGAAAATCAAGTAATCGCTATCGAGGATCTGAGTGTGCGGAACATGGTCAAGAATCGGTCGTTGTCTCGGGCGATCTCGGATGCGAGTTGGTCGGAGTTCCGGTCGATGCTCGAATACAAGGCTGACTGGTACGGGCGGCGAGTGGTGGCGATCGACCGGTTCCATCCGTCGTCGAAGACCTGCTCGGGGTGCGGGGAGGTCGCGTCGACGATGCCGCTGACGGTGCGGGAGTGGGCGTGCCGATGCGGCGTCGTCCATGATCGGGATGTGAACGCGGCGAAGAACATTTTGGCCGTCGGACTGACGGTGGCAGCCTGCGGAGATGGTGTGAGACCGCCCCGCACATAAAGTGCGGGGAGGCAACTGTCTGTGAAACAGGAACCTCGGGACGCGAGTCACGAGGGGAATCTCGGTCGTTCACTGCCGAGAGGACGTCAATGGGTTCGATCGAGATGCGGCCGTTCTCCGCGACCTGCTGAGAAGCGGCGGCATGCGTGAGGGCTGTGGACATCACTCCATGGTGCGCCTTCGGCGCCCCGTGCGCGGTTAAGGAGTCTCTGGACTCGTCAACCACGCACGGGCGCGAAGCGCACTGAACCCGGCGGTCACGACCCACAAAGTGAAGGGGTAGAGAGCCAGGCGTTCGGTGATCCCGAACGGTCCCTCGCGGAGGAGGATCGCCGCCATCCCGACGATCCCGGCGAGTCCGCAGAAACCGGTCCACAGTGTGAAGGCGCGCCACCGTTTGTACAGCCCGACCGCGACGACGATCATGGCGGCGTTGCGCGCGACGAACGTCGGGGTCGCGACGACCTGGTGGAGGTGTGCGTCCACGTCGATCGGGACGAAACCCGTCAGTGCGGCGCTGATAGCGGCGATACTGAACAGGGCCAGCGCGGTGCGTCGGAGGAGGCCGGGCGGGAGGAAGTCGCGCAGGCACACCGCGCCCACGAGGATGAGCACCCCGGTCAGCACGAAGGCGCTGTTGATCACCGCGTGCAGCGGTGAGGAGAGTCTGGTGGCTGCAGACCCGTCGCAGCCTGTGACACCCAGATTGCTGACGGAACTCGTCCGCACCCGGTACGGCCGCGGCCAGGCGCGCGCGGTCACGACCTCCGCGAGGAAATACAGTGCGATCAGCACCCACGCAGCGCCGCCCACCCGCACGGCCAGCTGTCGCCGGGCGGGTGCAGACGTTCGCACGACGCTCACCTCTCCGTACCGTACCGGCTCACGGAGTGGATTGTTGACAATTTTCGGGAGCGGCTCGACCATGTAGCCATGGCCCCGTTGACGAGAATTCCGGTAGCTGACTCCGCAGAGACGGGACAGATCGACGCGTGGCTGAGCTGACACGTCCCGCCGCCGACCTGCACGCCGAGCTCGCCGAGCTGGGCATCGACCTCGACACCGGATCGCGGCGGCGCGCCGAATACTCCTTCGACGCCTCCAATTACCGGGTGCCGCCGCTGGCCGTCGCATTTCCGCGCAGCGCCGGCGACGTGGTGGCGATCGTCCGGGCCTGCACCGACCGCGGCATCCCCATCACCAGTCGGGGTGGCGGTACGTCACTCGCGGGCAACGCGATCGGCAGGGGAGTGGTACTCGACTTCTCCCGGCACATGAATCAGGTGCGGGCCGTGGACGCGTCCGCCCGAACCGCCGTTGTCGAACCCGGCATCGTCCTCACGGACCTGCAGAAAGACGTGCAACTGGCGACGGACGGCGCGTTCACCTTCGCGCCCGACCCGTCCAGCAAGTCCCGCGCGACCGTCGGCGGTGCGATCGGCAACGACGCCTGCGGCAACCACTCCGTGCGATACGGCCGCACGTCCGATCACGTCGTCGCACTCGATCTGGTGACGGCGAACGGGCACCGGCTGACCGCCACCCGCGACGGGCTGCGCGCGACCGATCCGGAAGACAAATCTGCGGTGAGCGAGGCCGAACGGATCGCCGCTGGACTCGACGAGCTGACGCAGGAGCATCTCGGCGACTTCCGGCTCGAACTCGGCCGCATCCCGCGACAGGTGTCGGGATTTCACCTGGCGAACCTGTTGCCCGAGAACGGCTTCGACGTCGCCCGCGCACTGGTGGGAAGTGAGGGGACGTGCGCGGTGATCGTCGCCGCGACCGTCGCGCTGGTGCCGGTGCCGCCCGCGGCGATGCTGCTGTGCCTCGGCTACCGCGACCTGGTGGACGCGGCCCGCGACAACGCGCTGATCCTCGCGTACTCGCCCGCCGCGATCGAGGGCATCGACTCGGCGATCGTCGACACCATGCGGCACCTGCGCGGCGCCGACTCCGTTGTCGGGCTGCCCGACGGCGAGGCCTGGCTGTACGTCGACCTCGACGGCGAGGATCTCGCCGAGGTGAAACTGCGCGGGGCCGAACTGGTCTCGAAGCTGCGGGCGGCCGGACGGCTCGTCGACTCGCGGGTGGTCGGGGACCCGGCGGAACGCGCGTCGCTGTGGCGGGTGCGCGAGGACGGCGCCGGACTGTCGGCCCGACTCGTCGAGGGCGGCGAATCCTGGACGGGCTGGGAGGATTCCGCCGTCGCACCCGACCAGCTGGCCGACTACCTCGTCGACATCAAGGCACTGCTCGCCGAATTCGGGCTCACCGGCGTGATGTACGGGCACTTCGGCGCCGGCTGCATGCACATCCGCATCAACTTCGACCAGCGTACCGACGAGGGCCGGGACGTGATGTCGCGGTTCATCCACCGCGCCGCGGAACTGTGCGTGCGGTTCGGGGGATCGATGTCGGGGGAGCACGGTGACGGTCGCGCACGGTCGGCGCTGCTGCCGATCATGTACACCCCCACCATGATGGCGGCGTTCGCGACGTTCAAACGGCTCTGGGATCCGGCGGCCGTGCTGAACCCGGGCAGCATCGTCGACCCCGAACCGCTGCTGGGCAGCCTCGCTCTCGACGGCGTGAACCCGCGGTCGTGGCAGACCACTTTCGACCTCACCCCCACCAGCGACGTCCCCGTCGCAGCGTTCGTCCACGCCGTCCAGGGCTGCATCGGGGTGGGCCGCTGCCGGGCGTCGACCGGCGGGGTGATGTGCCCCAGCTTCCGCGCGACAGGCGACGAGAAGGACTCCACCCGCGGCCGGGCCCGCGCCCTGCAGGAGATGGTCCGTAATTCGCCGACCGTCGCCGACGGATGGCGCTCCGAGGACGTGAAGGAATCCCTCGACCTCTGCCTGTCCTGCAAGGCGTGCTCCACCGACTGCCCGGTGGGCGTCGACATGGCCACGTACAAGTCCGAATTTCTCGACCACCACTACCGCGGCCGGGTGCGTCCGCTGTCGCACTACTCCCTCGGCTGGCTGCCGGTCTGGCTGAAGATCGCCGAACGCTCGGCCCCCGTGGTGAATCGGCTCACCGCGGGCCGGCTGGCGAAGGTCGCGGCCAAACTGGGCGGGCTCACCCCGCACCGGTCGATGCCGGAGTTCGCGTCCCGCAAGCAGATCCGCCGTGAGGTCGGGGAGACGTCGCAGTACGGCACCGCGGACGTCGTGGTGCTCGCCGACACGTTCACCCGCGGGTTCCGTCCCGAGGTGGTCGGTGCCGCGTCGCGGGTACTCGCCGAGGCGGGCCTGAGCTCGCAGTGCCGCAGTGACGTGTGCTGCGGGTTGACGTGGATCTCCACCGGACAGCTGAAGCAAGCCAAGAAGACCCTCGCCAAGGCGGCCGAACTCCTCGACGACGGCACCGATCGTCCCATCGTCGTCCTCGAACCGAGCTGCGCCGCCGCGTTCCGCAAGGACCTGCCCGAACTCGTCCATACCGACGCCGCCCGACGCGTCGCCGCCCGCGTGCAGAGCTTCGCCGGCGCGGTCCTCGAGCGCGCACAGGCAGGCTGGACCCCGAGCGTGACTCTGCCCGACGACGTCACCGTGCAGACCCACTGCCACGAATACGCCGTGTTCGGCGCCGCCGGCCAGCGGAAGGCCCTGCAGGCCGTCGGCGTCCAACGCGTGCGGGAGGCCACCGGATGCTGCGGCGTCGCAGGAAACTTCGGGTTCGAGGCCGACCACTACGACCTCAGCATGCAGGTGGCGGAACAGGCACTCGCCCCCGCACTGCGCGACAGTCCCGAAGACGCAGTCGTGCTGACCGACGGATTCAGCTGCCACATGCAGGTGCGGCAACTCGACCCGTCCCGATCGTCGCAACACCTCGCCCAGCTGCTCGACCCCGCACCACCGTCGAAACCCGAACCTCAGAGCGGAGACTGAAATGTCGCAGTTGTCGATGACCAGTGAACAGCGCGAGAAGTTCCTCGCCGACGTGCACGTGGGGGTGATCGCCGTCGACCGCGACGGACGGGCCCCGCTCACCGTGCCCATCTGGTACGGCTACGAACCCGGCGGCGACGTATACGTCTGGACCGGTCGCGGGTCGCTGAAGGAGCGGCTGATCCGCGCCGCCGGCCGCTTCAGCCTCGTCGCCCAGGACGAGAAGCCCCCGTACCGGTACGTCAGCGTCGAAGGTCCCGCGGAATTCGACGAATCACCCACCGCAGACGCCGTCCGCGGACTCGCCGCCCGCTACCTGCCCGCCGACGAGGTCGACGGGTTCGTCGAGCAGGCGTACGACGACAACGCGATCGTCATCCGCATGCGGCCGGAGCACTGGCTGAGCGTCGACTACGGGAGAGGCGCGTAGCGCCCGTGCGCCTTTTTGGTAGCTGGGACAACCAGAAAGGCGCACGGGCGTTCAGCTCACGCTGATTCTGACGATGGCGGTGTGGGCCGATGTGCGGAAGCGTTGAAGGGCAGTTGTTCCGCCTCGACAGGAGCGCCCTTCATGACCGAACTTCTCGACCTGAGCACCGACGTCCTCGTCATCGGCGGCGGCCCCGCAGGAACGTGGGCCGCCCTACGCGCACGGCAATCCGGGGCGGCCGTCGTCCTCGTCGACAAGGGGTACTGCGGAACCAGCGGCGCCACCGCGCCTTCGGGCACCGGCGTCTGGTACGTCGACCCCGATCCGACCGCGCGGGCGAATGCCAAGGCCAGCCGCGAAACGCTCGGCGGACATCTCGCCGACCACCACTGGATGGACCGCGTCCTCGACCAGACGTACGCGAACATGAACCTCCTCGGAGAGGAAGGCCGGTACCCGTTCCCCGTCGACCCCGACACCGGCGGGCAGATCCGCACCGGACTCCAAGGGCCCGAATACATGCGACGGATGCGGGCGTGGGTCAAGAAGGCCGGGGTCCGGATTCTCGACCACTCGCCGGCCCTCGAACTGCTCGTCGACACCGACGGGCAGGTGCGCGGTGCGGCGGGCTACCTGCGCCAGGACGACCGTGACTACCGGATCACCGCCGGCGCCGTCGTGATCGCGAGCGGCGGTTGCGCGTTCCTGTCCCGCGCACTGGGCACCAACGTCGACACCGGCGACGGCGCGCTGATGGCCGCCGAGGTGGGTGCGACGTTCTCCGGCATGGAGTTCTCCAACGCGTACGCGATCGTCCCCGCCAACTCCACCATCACCAAGACCGCCTACTACGGCTACGCCACGTTCTTCCACGCCGACGGACGCGTCCTCGAGGGCGCCGGCTCCACCAAGGGGCGTTCGGTGATCGCGAAAACGCTGCTGTCCGAGCCGGTGTTCGCGCAGCTGGACCGCGCCGACGACGACGTGCAGCGCCAGATGCGACTCGGCCAGCCCAACTTCTTCCTGCAGTTCGACCGTCGCGGCATCAACCCGTTCACCGACCGCTTCGAGGTCAGCATGCTCGCCGAGGGGACGGTGCGCGGAACCGGCGGCATCGACGTGGTGGACGACGCCTGCGCCACGTCCGTCCCCGGCCTGTTCGCGGCGGGCGACGCCGCGACCCGCGAGCGCATCTGCGGCGGCTTCACCGGCGGCGGCAGCCACAACTCGGCGTGGGCGATGTCGTCCGGCAGCTGGGCGGGCACGGGGGCCGCGCGCTTCGCGCGAACCGAACGTCGGGTCCGGGCGGGCGATCTGCGTCCCGCCGGCAGGGCCGGACTGCGGCCCACACAGCGGTCGGGGCTGGAGGCGTCCGCCGTCGTAGCGGCCGCGCAGGCGGAACTCATCCCGTACGAGAAGAATTACCTGCGGGACGGTGCGCGGGTGCAGGGTGCGCTCGACGAACTGGAGTCGTTGTGGACGGCACTGTCGCTGGGGCTCGGCGGCGAGTCCGGCGACGACCGCGTCCGGGCCCGTCAGGCCGCGGCGATCACCGCGGTGGGCCGGTGGATGTACCACTCGACGCTCGCGCGGACGGAAACCCGTGGCATGAGCAAGCGCGCGGACTACCCCGACCTCGACCCCGCGCAGCACCACCACGTGCTCACCGGTGGGCTGGGCGAGGTCTGGACCACGACCGGCGCGGCGCGCAGTGGGCTGTTGCGGGTGGCCTCGTGATCGAGGTGCTGCTGGCCGACGCGTGCATCGGCTGCGACAAGTGCGTCGACGCGTGCCCCACCAACGTGTTCGACCGCACCGACACCGGGATCCCCGTGATCGCGCGGCAATCGGACTGCCAGACGTGCTTCATGTGCGAGGCGTACTGCCCGGTCGACGCGCTCTACGTGGATCCGCAGTCCACGCCGCTCGTCGACGGGCAGGACATCCCGCAGGACCACATCGGCCGGTATCGCGAGAAGCTCGGCTGGGGGAAGGGGCGTGCCGCGGGCTCACTCACGGCTGTCGGGCCGTCCCTGCCGCACGGGGCGCCGCCGCCAAGGCTTCGCCCGTGAGTGCGTAGCGAGTCCAGGGACTCGTCAACCACTCACGGGCGTCGGAGCCGCTAGATTGGAGGTACCGGAACAGTCGTTACCTGGTGCAGGGGTGCGGATGCAGAATTCGAAGTCGACACCGATGACCGTGCCCGGGCTGCGGGTGTACCGGCCCGAATCGCCCGCGGCGCGGATGGCGCTCGTCGGCGCGACTGTCGTGGTCGGTCTCGTGCTCATGTGGATGGCAGGGCGGCCGGGTCCCGTTCGCACGTGGATGGTGGCCGCCGGAATCGCCGTCCTGCTGGTGGCCCGGGGACTGCACCTGCGGCGGCCCGTCACCATGACGCATTCGGTGGCTGCAGTGCTGTTCGTGGCGGCCGCGGATGTGGCGTACACGAGCGCACATTCGACTCCGGGGTTCCTCCTCCTCGTGGCCACCGGACCCGTCCTGATGCTGCCGGTGCGCAGTGTGCCGCAGCCCGAGGACCGTGCCCGCGTCTTCTCGCTGATCCAGCAGACCACGGACGATCCACTGTCGCCGTTCGCGCTCAATTCGGCGAAGTCGTATTACTTCAACGCGTCGGGCACCGCGGCGATCGCCTACCGGGCGCGGTCCGGAATAGCGGTCGTCTCCGGCGATCCCATCGGCAACGCGTTCGAATTCGGCGCCCTCCTCGACGAGTTCTCCGAGTTCGCGGCCGAACGTGGTTGGCGCGTCGCCGTGCTCGGCGCGGGGGAGCGCGCCTGCAGGCTGTGGGAGATCGGTGGCGACACCCGAAAGCCGTTGACAGCGGTCCCGATCGGCCGCGACGTCGTGATCGACGTCGGACACTTCACCCTGCACGGCAGAAAGTTCCGCAACCTCCGGCAGGCCGTGCAACGCACCCACAACGCCGGACTCACCACTGAGATCGTTCCCGAAGCCGCGCTCGGCGAACCGACGCGGCGGGAGTTGACGGACATCGTCGAGGACACGCGTGCCGGACATCAGCACCGCGGATTCTCGATGATCCTCGACCACCTGCTGGACGGCACGCTCCCCGGTCTTCTCCTCGTCGTCGCCCGCGACTGCACCGGTCGCGCCGTGGCCTTCCAGCGTTACGGCACCGCCGATTCCGCCCGCGAACTGAGCCTCGACGTTCCGTGGCGCGGCGACGGCGCGCCGAACGGCACCGACGAACGCATGACCGTCGACGTCATCCGGTACGCCGAGCAGACCGGTGCGCGATACGTCTCGTTGTCGTTCGCGGCATTCCCCGAACTCCTCGACCCCGTTGCACCCGGCGCGGGGGCCCGGCTCTTCCGTCGTGTCCTGCACCTCGGCGACGTGCTGATCTCGCTCGAATCGCTGTACCGCTACCTCGGCAAGTTCCATTCCATCGGGAATCGACGATACGTGCTCCTGCGCTTCCGCTACCTGCTGCCCGTGGCGTTCGCGTGCCTGACGTTCGAGTTCGTGCCGCACCGGGAGCGGGGCTGAGGCGCGAGGTCAGAAGTCGAAATTCTTCTCGTTCGTCGCGGTGAGCGCGTCGACGACGGCCGCGAGATCGGTCTTGGAGACGTCCGGGGTCGCCTCCTTCGGTGTCGGTCTCGTCGCCTTCTCCGGTGGGGTCTGCTTCTTGCCGGGCCGTTCGTCCGTCATCTGTGCACCTTCGCGATAGGCCGAGCCGGGCAGAGTTACTCACCAGTACACCGTTGGGCGTCCGTCTCCGCAACCCGGCGGGGTCCTGATGTGACGCGGTCCACGCCGAACCAGCTATCTGTCAGCTATTACGCTGACCCGGACTGGGGCGACAGATGCTCGTGGACGGCGATCCAGCCCGAGCCTTCGCGACGCCGGAACAGGATGGTCTCCCGTTCGTCGAGCTCGACCGTTCCCGTCGAATCCCGCACGGTGGTGCCGACACGGTGGGTCAGCACCGCGACATCCGGGGCCGGGAACGTGACGTTCTGCTCGCTGGAACGGCACGCCAGGACGCGGAACCCGTCCGATTCCCACTCGGTCCACAGGTCGCGGTAGGCCTCGCGACTGGGCAGCGGCACCGGGTGGGTGTAGAAGACGAACGTCGCGTCCGGGCTGAACGCCTCGAAGTAGGCGGTCGTGTCGTGCTCGCCGAATGCCCGGATCAGAGCGTCGATCGCGTGCTGGACGTCTGCCGTCGTCGTGTCAGCCATGAGCGTGGGTCTCCTCGACTGCGAGTGCCGCCTCGCTGTCTTCGATGAACCGTTCCTCGGTGTCGAGGTCCAGCGACCGGGACAGGACCCAGTACACGATCCCGGACACGGCGAGTCCGACCGCGAACGCTACGTCGACGTCACCGAGCGCCGCGGCGATCGGTCCGACGTAGAACGGCAGCACCATGAACGGAACGGACGCGACGATGCCGGCGAAGAAGGCCGTCATGCCCCGCCACGACCACATTCCGTACAGCCCGTCCGGCGTGAACAGGTCGGTGATGGCGTAGTGCCCGCGGCGCACGAAGAAGAAGTCGGTGAGATTGACGGCGGTCCACGGCACGAGGAGGTACAGCATGATCAGCAGCGTCGTGTTCAGGACGGTCGTCGAATCGGTGAACAGCAGACTCAGCACCAGCCAGACCGCGGCCAGTGCGAGGACGGTCACCACCCGGATCCGGCGGGAGGGGGTGACCTTCCGGAAGGAGTCGATGCCGGTGATCACGGTCAGCATGCCGCTGTACGCGTTCAGGCCCATGGTGGCCACCAGCACGAGCGTCGCGACGAGGGCGAGCACGCTACCGAGGAACGGGACCACCGCGTTGCCGGCGTCGTGGATGCCGGCGAGCGCATCCGTGGCTCCGAGCCGGGTGGCCATCCATGCGCCCACCGGGATCAGCCAGACCGGTGATGCGGACGCGCCGAGGAACACGGCCGACACGATGGCCGACGTTCGCGTGTTGCGCGGAAGGTACCGCGAGTAGTCCGACACGTACGGCGCGTAGGTGATGTTGTAGGAGGCCGCGACACTGAACTGGGCGATGAATGCCAGCAGGGTGAACCCGCCGGTCGTGGCGCCCGCGTCGCCGCCGGCGTGCCCGAACACGACGCCCCACGTGAGGATGGCCCACAGCGGCAGCGACAGCCAGAACAGCACACGGAACGACAGGTGCAGCAGATCGTGACCGTAGATCGCGAGCAGAGTTGCGACCGCGGTGATGACGACCGCGATGACGGCCGCGTTCCAGCCGAAGATGCTGTGCAGGCCCGCCTTGATGATGACGACGTCCACGACGTTGAACCCGACGTACGTGAACAACGTCCCGATCAGTGCGAGGACGACACCCCGATAGCCGAACTGTGCGCGGGACTGCACCATCTGCGGGAGTCCGAGGACCGGTCCCTGCGACGCGTGGAACGCCATGAACAACGTTCCGAAGAAGATGCCGAGGATGCCCGCGACGACCGTCCAGCCCAACGACAGGCCGAGGGCGGGGCCGACGAAGCCGATGGCCACGGTGAAGGGCTGGAAGTTTCCGACGAACCAGAAGGGGCCCTGGTCGCGGACCTTCCCGTGACGTTCGTCCTCGGGGACGTAGTCGATCGAGCGGGTCTCGATGGTGCCACCGAGGGTCGCGGCGGTGTCGCCGGAGTGATCTGACACTGAAACTCCTAGGAGGTGCTGTGGCTCTGATCACTACTCTGCGCACTGCGCCGCTCCGGCACCAGAGGCGAGATGTACAGTTCGTCTATTACGGTTGGGCAATTCGTACAAGAGGTCGCCGGTGATCACCGTCCAGGACGTCCTGTCCGCTCCCACGCTGCGGCTCACGTCGATGAGCGGGACGGCGGGAGTCGGCAACCCCATCACCGCAGCGCACGTGTCCGAACTGACGCGTCCGCGGGACTGGCTCCAGGGCGGGGAGTTGCTGATGACCGTCGGCCTCATGCTTCCCACCACCGAATCCGGATGCCGCGACTACGTCCGGGACTGCGTCGCGGGCGGGGTCGCCGCACTGTGCCTCGGTCTGGGGCACGGGCTGCCCTATCAGGCACCACCGGCGCCGCTCGTCGAGGCGGCGCGTGAATTCGGCGTCCCGCTGCTCATCGCCCCCGACTCGGTGCCGTTCATCGCCATCACCAAGTGGATCTTCTCCCGGATAGCCGAGGAGGAGAAACGCGCGCTCGAGGACGCCATCGAACTGAGTTATCAGCTCACCGCGGTCGCGGCCGGACCGTCGCCCCTGAGCGGCCTGCTCGACAAGTGGCGTTCCGTCAGCGGCTCCCTCTGCGCGGTGCTGGACGCGTCGGGCGGGGTCGTCCAACTCTCCGACGGCGTCGACGCGGCGTTCCTGCTGGACGCCCAGGACCAGGTGGGTCGCTACACCACCCGCGCCAGGGGCTGGACGGCGTTCGGCGGCGCCGGTCGGCGGGAACTCGAACTGCACCCCGTTCGCCTCGAGAACCCGCTCGCGTTCGTCGTGCTCGAGCGGTCGGCGGACAGCGCGCTGCGGCACGCGTCCAATGTTCTCGTCTCGCTCCTGTCGCTCGAACTCGAACGCCGACACGTGGCCGGCGAACCCGAGCGGCAGCGGCGGGCGGCGGCGCTGGCGCAGTTGCTCCGGCCCGGACTTCGACGGGAACGCGCGCATCAGATCGCCGCCGGCATCGGGCTGTCCCGCGACCCCCTTCAGATCGCCGTCGTGCGCTCCACTCCCGACTCAGTGGCCGACCTGACCGTCCGGATCGGTTCGGTCCTTCCCGATTCCGTCCTGAGGCAGCGCAATTCGGACATCGAGATCGCGCACCCCGAGTCCGCCCGGCTCGCGGATCTGCTGTCGGGGGTCGCGGAGGGATGTGCGATCGGGATCGGCGCGCTGGTCCCCGTGGACGCGCTGGCCGTGTCGGCGATGCAGGCGCGATCCCTCGTCGCGGTCAGTGCCCGACTGGGCCGCGCCGTCGACGCCAAGGAGGGCGAGACCGTGCAGTTGCTGCTGCGTCTCGGCTCGGCCGATGTGCTCAGCGGCTTCTCGACCGCCGTCCTCGCACCGCTCGATCAACTGGAGCCGCGCGAGCGCGTCGAACTCCAGCGAACGCTCGAGGAATGGCTGCGAGCCAACGGGGCGTGGGACCCAGCGGCGGCCGCCCTCTCCGTGCACCGCAATACCGTCCGGAATCGGATCGACAAGATCGCGGCGCTGACCGGACGGAACCTCGACCAGGCCGACGACCGCATGGAGTTGTGGCTGGCGCTCAAGGCCAGGGCGGTGACCCCGTCGACGGACGAACCCGACTGACGGTCACGCCCGGACCAGGATCTTCACCGCCGTGTCGTTGTGCTCGATCAACGTCGTGAGGCCCTCGGAGACCAGGTTGTCGAGTTCGATCCGGCCGGTGATGAACGGGGCCAGGTCGATCACCCCGCTGCGCACCATCTCGATCACCGCCTCGTGATCGCGGACGTAGGCGATGGTGCCGCGCAGGTCGATCTCCTTGAGGACGAGCTTCTGCATGTCGACCGTCGCGGGCTTGCCCCAGATCGACACGTTCACCACCACGGCTGCGGGCCGGACGGCGTCGAGGATGGTGTCGAGGACGGCGTTCACCCCCGCGCACTCGAACCCGAGATCGGCGCCGACACCGTCGGTCAGCTCGAGAACGCGGGCCTTCACGTCCTCCGACGACGGGTCGATCACGTGATGCGCGACTCCGCTGGACAGCGCCTTCTGCTTCCGGGCGTCGCTGAGTTCGGTGACGATCGTGGTGACACCCATGCCCTTGAGGACCGCGGCGACCAGGAGACCGATCGGCCCGGCACCGCCGACGAGCGCGACGTCACCCGCCTTGGCCCCGCTGCGGACGACCGCATGATGCGCGACGCTCAGAGGTTCGATCAGGGCCGCCTCGTCGAGCGGGATGTCGCCGATCTTGTGTACCCACCGGCGATCCACCACCACCTTCTCGCTGAGTCCGCCTCCGCCACCGGCCAATCCGATGAAACCCATCTTCGTACACAGGTGATAGTTGCCTGCCTTGCAGGACGCGCACTCGTTGCACACGAAGTACGGCTCCACCACCACGTTGTCGCCCACGGCGACATCGGTGACGCCCGCACCGACCTCCTTCACCGTCCCGGAGAACTCGTGGCCCATCGTCACCGGCGCGTTCTCGTGCGACAGCGGATGCGGATGTCCGGGCGGGGAGATGAAGATCGGGCCTTCCAGATACTCGTGGAGGTCGGTGCCGCAGATGCCGCACCACGCGACCCGGAGTTTCACCGCGCCCGGCCGCAATTCCGGCTCGGGGATGTCGTCGATCCGGATGTCGCGTCGTCCGTGGAAGCGTGCTGCCCTCATGAATCCGCCCTCACTACGTTGTGAACGTGCTGATTCGGGGAACGGTACGGGCGCGCTGCCGGGAGCGGGAAGAGTTGCAGTGTGTTGCAATTCGATGGCGCCGGTGTGACGTTCACCGGCGGATAGCTGGTTTGGCCGGATCCGCGGGTATCTTCGAGGGGAAGGACTGGTTCGATCTGGGGGAGTGAGGCATGGCACGCATACGCACGGCGGCTGAAGCTGAAATCAATGCCGCCGAGCAGATGCAGAAGCTCGGTTACGGCGACGCCACAGCGCTGCTCGGAGGCGCGGACGGCGGCATCGACGTCTACTCGTCACGCGCGTACGCGCAGGTGAAGTGGCGTGGCGGCACGGCAGGCAGGTCGGACCTCGCGAACCTCTACGGCACTCGCGGAACCAGCCACGCCCGGAAACTCCTGTACTTCTCCGGCCCCGGATACACCGACGAGGCCGTCGACTACGCGGACACGGTGGGCATCGCCCTGTTCCGGTGCGAGCCCGACGGCGAAACCCCGCCGGTCGGCACCCACGCCCCGAAACTGGTGGCCGCCGCGCGTAACTCGACGGTTGCGGTGGACCCGTCCCCGCCGCCGCCACCGGAGCCCGAGTCGCCGGCGCGCATCGTCGCCCGCAACGCATGGGCGATGGTCGCAGGCTTCTTCGGCGCGCACTGGCAACTCCTCGGCGCCGTCATCTGCTCGATTGTCCTCATGATCGCCCCCTTCGGCGAAGGGAACGTCGGGCTGCGGGTGTTCGCGACGATCCTCGCCGTCGTCGGCGCACCGGTGTTCTGGCTCCTCTACGTCCAGCACCGGCACGCGAAGGACCGGTAATACGAGAAACCACCGTCAGTACGCACTGACGGTGGTTTCTCGTCGTGGATTCGGAGTAGGCGAATCTCAGTTCGCGGTCGGCAGCGACTTCAGCGATGTGACGGTGGCGACGCAGGCGCGAGCGGCTTCGGCGCCCTTCTTGACGAAGTGGTCGTGGAAGTAGTTGAGGTGCTCGTCGTGCTCGTGGAAGTGGTGCGGCGTCAGCACAACCGAGAACACCGGCACGTCCGTGTCGAGTTGCACGCGCATGAGGCCGTCGATCACCGCGGTCGCGACGAACTCGTGCCGGTAGATGCCGCCGTCCACGACGAGCGCGGCGGCGACGATGGCGTCGTAACGCCCGGTGAGGGCGAGGCGGCGTGCGTGCAGCGGGATCTCGAACGCGCCCGGCACCTCGAAGAAGTCCAGTTCGTCCTTCGAATACCCCAGCGTGGTCACCTCGTCGGTGAAGCCCTCGCGTGCGCGGTCGACGATGTTGCGGTGCCACGTGGCCTGGATGAACGCGATCCGTCCCTGACTCTCACTCATGGTCTGAAACTACTGCACCGGTCCTAATGCTGTGAACGGGGCAGTGCCGTGGACCGGCCCCACCCGGAGTCGTCGGTGAGGTGCTCGAGCAGCGGCTGAATCCGGTACGGCAGCGGGCTGGTCAGCGCGATGGTGGTGGTCGAGTGCGTGATGCCGGGCAGATTCGCGATCTTCTCGAGCAACTTCTGCAACTCCGCGTGAGTGGACGTGGCCACCCGCACCAGCAGGTCTTCCCGGCCGGTGGTCGCGTGGATCTCGATGACCTCCGGTAGGTCGACGAGGCGGTTGCCGACGGCGGTGAGCTTGCCCTGCTCGAGTTCGAGCCCGACGAACGCCTGGATGGGAATCCCGACCTCGGCGAGGTCGAGGTTGGGGCGGAAGCCGGTGAGCAGTCCGCTGGTCTCCATCCGCTTCATCCGGGACTGGACGGTGTTGCGGGCGACGCCCAGCGAGTTGGCGAGTTCGGCCACGCTCATGCGTGAGTCCTTGCCGAGCAGTCCGAGCAACTGCACGTCGAGCTTGTCGATGCTGAGCACTTTGGGTACCTCCGGGAAGTGACGACCGTCACCTGTTGCGTGAACTGATCAGTTGATCCGATTTGCGTTGACCAAATCTTAGACCAGATACAGGATCAAGCTCACGAAATGCTCAACGCGACGGATCGGGAATCGCAGATGACTCAGCTAGACGACGCTCGTACCAGTGCAGCATCCTTTGATCTCGCCGACCGATACCGGGCCGACTCGGGCCCGGTGTTGATGACCGGCGTGCAGGCCATCGCCCGCCAGCTGGTGGAGCAGCACGAACGCGACCGCCGCGCGGGACTGAACGTCGCGACGTTCGTCTCCGGCTACCAGGGCAGCCCCCTCGCCGGCCTCGACCGCACCATCGCCGCCATCCCCACGTTGAGCACCGACCACGACGTGAAGTTCGTGCCCGGCATGAACGAGGAACTCGCCGCGACGTCCGTCTGGGGCAGCCAGGTCGACCTCCCGCAGGGCGAGCGCACCCACGACGGCGTCGTCGGCGTCTGGTACGGCAAGGGTCCCGGCCTCGACCGCGCCAGCGACTCCATCCGGCACGCCGCCATGTACGGCGCCAACGCCCGCGGCGGCGTTCTCGTCCTCGTGGGCGACGACCCCAACGCCAAGTCCTCCACCATCCCCTGCGCCAGCGAGCGGTCCATGGCCGCGATGGGCATGCCGGTGTTCTTCCCGCGCAATGCCGAGGAGGTCATCACGTTCGGCCTCTACGGTGTGGCATTGTCGCGGATCTCCGGCTGCTGGTCGGGCATGAAGATCGTCGCCGACGTGGCCGACGGACTGTGGACCCTCGACCGCAACTTCGCCGACCTCGACATCGTGCTCCCCGAGATCGAGTGGAACGGCAAGCCGTGGTCGTACCGGCAGCGCGTGCTCGCGTCCCCGCCCGACAGCGTCTACGCCGAGGCCGACCTGTACGGGCCGCGCTGGGCGATGGTCGAGGCGTTCAACGCCGCCAACGAGATCGACAAGATCGAGGTGAACCCGCGCAGCGCGTGGCTGGGCATCGCCGCCGTCGGCACCGCGTACGACTCGCTGCGCCAGGCCCTGCTCGACCTCGGGCTCGGCGACTCCCAGCTCGAGGACGCCGGCATCCGCATCCTCCGCGTCGGCATGCCCTACCCGCTGGGCGCCGACAAGGTTCGCGAACTCGCCGACGGCGTCGAGCAGGTCCTCGTCGTCGAGGAGAAGATGCCGTTCGTCGAGTCGCAGCTCAAGGCCATCCTCTACGGCGGCGCCAGCGCGCCCGCCGTGCTGGGGAAGAAGAACGCGCAGGGCAAGAACCTGATCCCCGTCGACGGTGAACTGACCGCCGCCCGTCTCACCGGACCGCTGCGCCGCGTCCTCAAGGACCGGGTCGCGCTGACGCCCGCCCCGCCGCCGCGCCTCGAGCTGACCGTCCTGCCGACGTCGCGCACCCCGTACTTCTGCTCCGGCTGCCCTCACAACCGCTCCACCGCGGTGCCCGAGGGATCGATCGCGGGCGGCGGCATCGGCTGCCACACCCTGGTCACGATGTCCGGCCGCACCGACAGCGCCGTCACGATGCTCACCCAGATGGGCGGCGAGGGCGCGCAGTGGATCGGGCAGGCCCCGTTCAGCGACGTCAAGCACATGTTCCAGAACGTCGGCGACGGCACCTACTTCCACTCCGGCCAGCTCGCCGTGCAGGCGTGCGTCGCCGCCGGCGTCAACATCACGTACAAGGTGCTCTACAACTCCGCCGTCGCGATGACCGGCGCCCAGGACGCCGAGGCTGGGCTGACCGTGCCGCAGCTGACCCACAAGTTGGCGTCCGAGGGCGTCAAGCAGATCATCGTGTGCGCCGAGGATCCCAAGCGGCACAAGGGCGCGCACTTCGCCGCCAACACGCTGCTGTGGGACCGGACCCGGCTCGACGAGGCGCAGCGCGTCCTCCGCGACATCGAGGGCGTCACCGTGCTGATCTTCGACCAGCAGTGCGCCGCCGAGGCCCGCCGCAAGCGCAAGCGCGGCAAGCTGCCCGCCCGCCGCACCCGCGTCGTCATCAACGAGGCCGTCTGCGAGGGCTGCGGCGACTGCGGCGTCAAGTCCAACTGCCTGTCCGTGCAGCCCGTCGACACCGAATTCGGCCGCAAGACGAAGATCGACCAGACCAGCTGCAACACCGACTACTCCTGCCTCGAGGGCGACTGCCCGTCGTTCGTGACGGTCGAGCTGCCCGAGGAGGGCGCACCGAAGACGTTGCGCGAGATCCCGGTTCCGCCGGAGGTCGGCGACCCCGATCCCGCCGTGTGGACCGGAACGCACAACCTGTTCATGGCCGGTGTCGGTGGTACCGGCATCGTCACCGTCAACCAGGTGCTCGGCATGGCCGCGTTGCGCGCCGGGCTGCACGTCGAGGGACTCGACCAGACCGGTCTCAGCCAGAAGGCCGGACCCGTCACGTCGCACCTGCGGCTCAGCGACCAGAAGACGCGGTCGGGAAGCTCCGCGCCGTCCAACCGGATCAGCCCCGCGACCGCCGACTGCGTCCTCGCATTCGACCTGCTGACCGCGGCCGACGCCAAGTACGCCGGCTTCGGCAGCTCCGACCGCACCATCACCGTCGCGTCGACGAGCCAGACCCCGACCGGCGACATGGTCTACGACCCCGCCGTCCGCTACCCCGACGAGGACAAGCTGCTCGAGCGCCTCGACGTCTCGGCCCGCGAACTGACCGCGATCGACGGGCTCGCCGCCGCCACCGCACTGTTCGGCAGCACCGCCGCCGCCAACTTCCTGCTGGTCGGCGCCGCCTACCAGGCCGGCGGACTGCCCGTCCCCGCCCGGTTCATCGAGGAAGCCCTCGAGATCAACGGGGTGGCCGTCGAGTCCAACAAGGCCGCGTTCCACTGGGGACGCGTCGCCGTCGCCGACCGGGCGGCCTTCCTCGCCGCCACCAGCTCGGCCGCCGTGGCTCAGCGCAGCGACACCGTCGTCCCGGCGCACCTGTTCGCCGGGTCCACCCTCGACGGTGCGACGCTCGAGCTCACCGAACGCCGCGCCGCGAACCTCGTTGCCTTCCAGGGTGACCGCGTCGCCGCCCGCTACCTCGCCCTGGTGCAGCAGGCATGGGACGCCGAGCGCCGGCTGGGCAGCCGGACCGAGTTCAGCGAGGCCGTTGCCGCAGGCCTGCACAAGCTCACCGCCTACAAGGACGAGTACGAAGTGGCCCGGATGCTCACCGACCAGGCGTTCCTCGACGCCGCCGCCGGCGAAGTCCCCGGCGCGGGCAAGCTCACCTACAAGCTGCACCCGCCCGTCCTCAAGGCCATGGGCCGCAAGACCAAGATCGGATTCGGCCCCCGCTCGCACGTGGCGCTCAAGACCCTCGCCAAGGCGAAGTTCCTGCGCGGCACCGCATTCGACCCGTTCGGCTACGCCAAGGTCCGTCGCCTCGAGCGTCAGCTGCTCGCGCACTACGAGACCACGGTGGCCGGCCTCGTCGCCGACCTCTCCGCCGACACCTACGACACCGCAACGCTGATCGCCGCGACTCCCGACCTCGTCCGGGGCTACGAGGACGTGAAGCTGCGCAACATCACCGTCTACCTCCAGCGTCTCGCCGAACTCGGCGTCGACACCTCCACCATCACGATTGCCACCACTCCGGAAAGGTCCTGAGAAGACATGACTCTCACCGCGGAACGTCACGACACCGCACTGCCCGAAAACGCTGGAGTGTTCGAGCGCACCGATTTCCCCACCGACACCGCCCACGAGCAGGTGACGTTCTTCCAGGACCCCGCCACCGGACTCAAGGCGATCGTCGCGATCCACGACACCACCCTCGGACCGGCGCTCGGCGGAACCCGCTTCTACCCGTACGCCGACGAGGCCGCCGCCCTCAAGGACGTGCTGCGCCTGTCGCGGGGCATGACCTACAAATCGGCGATCGCCGGAGTCGACCTCGGCGGCGGCAAGGCCGTCATCATCGGCGACCCCGCCACCGGAAAGTCGGAGGCGCTGCTCGAGGCGTACGCCCGGTTCGTCCAGACGCTCGGCGGCCGGTACATCACCGCCGGCGACGTGGGCACCAACTCGGATGACCTCGACGTGATGGGCCGTGCCACCGACTACGTCGTCGGACGCAACACGTCCGCCGGCGGGTCCGGCGACAGCGCCCCGATGACCGCGCTCGGCGTGTTCCAGGGCATGCGCGCCGCAGCCCAGGCGAAGTGGGGCACCGCGAGCCTCGCAAGCCGCACCGTCGGCGTCGAGGGCACCGGCAAGGTCGGCTACCAGCTGATCAAGCTGCTGCTCGCCGACGGCGCGTCGGTGGTCGCCACCGACGTCAACGCCGCCGCACTCGACCGGGTGGCCCGCGACTTCCCCGAGGTCAAGATCGCGTCCAGCGTCATCGGCCAGGAACTCGACGTCTACGCGCCCTGCGCGATGGGCGCCACGCTCACCGACGAGTCCGTCGCCGCGATCACCGCCCAGGTGATCTGCGGGGCCGCGAACAACCAGCTCGCCCACCCCGCGGTCGAGCACGACCTCGGCGAACGCGGCATCACCTGGGTCCCCGACTACGTCGCCAACGGCGGCGGGCTCATCCAGGTCGCCGGCGAGCGGCTCGGAACGTCCGCAGACGACGTCCGAGCGCAGGTCGAGAAGATCTTCGCCACCGTCGTGCAAATCCTCGACGTCGCGAAGCGGGACGGCATCCTCGCCGGCGCCGCAGCCGACGCCGTCGCTGAGGCCCGGATCGCTGCAGCCAAGTAGGCCCTCCGGGCCCGTGCGCCTTTTTGGTAGCTCCCGCGACCAGAAAGGCGCACGGGCGCGAAGCGCCTAGGCTGTCAGCCGCCGGTGCAACTCCCAGGCATTGCGCTCGACGCGGTTGGATTCGAGCATCCCGTCGGCGCGAACGTTCCACACCGCGGTGCCCGTCAGATGAATGGGCTGCCCATCGGGTTCGGTGCCCATGAACCCGCGATTGCGGCCGGTCATTTCCCACAGCGACGCGACGCGGGAACCGTCCTCGTTCTGGAACGTTTCGACGGGGATGAATTCCAGATCCTCGACGGTCGCCTGGAACTTCCGCACCCATTCTTTGAAGGCGTCCCGGCCGCGGATCGCCTCCCCGCCGGTGACGATGACGAAATCGTCGGCGACGAGTTCATCGATCGCGTGCGGGTCCTGGGGTGACTGCCACACCCGTGCCCAGAAATTCTCGACTGCGTGAACTCCGTGTTGTACAGACATGGTTTCCTTGCCTCTCGCTGACTTGGTATTTCCAAGTTAGCATGGATATGACGAGGTAGCGCCCCCGTTTTCAGGAGTTGTGGTGGGCGGTGCGGCTAACCCTGCGAATGGCCCGCCGGCGCCGGCGTTCCCCGCTGCACATGCACAGTCGATGCCGGAACGCGTCGACCGTCGTCGGTGACGAAGGCGAGGGACACGGCCTCGCCGGTGGTCTCGTCGGTGTACTCGGGGGAGGTGCTACCCGGACGCGGCAGTTGGTCGCGACCGAACTGGCCCAGTGCCCCGATCACGACATGCAGCTGCTTGCCCTTCTCGGTCAGCACATACTCCTGACGTTCCCGCGACCCTTCCTTGCGATAGGCGCGGCGTTCGAGGATTCCTTCGTCGACGAGCATCGCCAACCGTGCGGTGAGTACGTCGGACGCCACCCCGAGGCTGCGGGTGAACTCCGAGAATCGACTGTTGCCCCAGAAGGCGTCGCGGACGATGAGCAGCGTCCACTTGTCGCCCAGGACTTCGAGGGTGCGCGCGATGGAGCAACGGGCGGGCGTGGCCGACGACGGACTCATGCGTCGAGGATAGTCCTCACTGGCTTGGCAGGTCCAAGTCAGCGGCTCCGCCTCACGCCCGCATCCCGGTGACGACTGCGTCGAGGAACTCGTCCGCGATCTCTTCGGGTGTCTCGGCGCCCGCGGGGGTGATCCAGAGGTAGCTGTAGTTGAACATGCCCAGCAGGCCCTTGACCATCAGCCGCGGGAGAGCGCGGAACTGTCCGTCGCGAATGCCCTGCTCCAGCGCGTTCCGCCAATGGGATTCGTAGCGTTCACGTTCGGCGATGATCCGGTCGCGACGCTCGTCCGTCAGGGCGTGGTACTCGCGGAAGAAGACCGTCCACTCCGCGCGGTGCTCGGCGATGTTCCGCATGAGCGCTCGTGCGAGGCCACGCAGCCGTTTCTCCGGATCGGCCTCGGACAGCGCGAGTTCGTCGGCGACCGTGTTCATCTGCGCGAGTTGCCGGCTGCTGATCTCGTAGAGGATTGCCTCTTTGCTGCCGATGTAGTGGTACAGCGCGCCCCGGCCCAGCCCGGTGGCCTCACCGATCTCGGCGACCCCGGTGCCGTGGTAGCCCGACTTCGCGAACAATTCGGCGGCCACCTGCAGGACTCGGTCCCGGTTGGCGTCGTACTTGTCGCTCATCGAAGGGCCCCTTTGTCTCCCGGCGGTCGAAGATGTGAGTCTAGACGGCCCGGATCACGGGTTCGGCGCGGCCAGCCCGGTGATCAGGGCGTCGAGAAAGCCGTCGGCGATCTCCTCGGGGGTGCGGGCCCCGTCGGCGGTGAGCCAGAGGTAGCTGTAGTTGAACATGCCGAGCACACCCTTGACCATCAACGGCGGCAACAGGGTGAACACGCCGTCCCGGACGCCCTGGTCGAACGCGTGCCGCCAATGCGATTCGTACCGTTCGCGTGCCGCGACGACCCGCGCACGCCGATCACCGGTCAGGGCGTGGTACTCGCGGAAGAACACCGTCCACTCCGCACGGTGCTCGGCGATGTTGCGGAGCAGGGCACGGGCGAGACCGCGGAGGCGTAGCTCCGGATCCGGTTCGGTCAGGGCGAGTTCGTCGGCCACGTCGTTCATCTGCGCGAGCTGCCGGCTGCTGATCGCGAATAAGACTTCCTCCTTGCTGCCGATGTAGTGGTACAGGGCCCCGCGGCCGAGCCCCACCGCCGTGCCCAGGTCGGCGATCCCGGTGCCGTGGTAGCCCGACCTCGCGAACAGCTCGGCGGACACGCGCAGAATCTCGGCGCGGTTGAGGTCGTACTTGGTGCTCATCGAATCACCGTTCGACGTGCACGATCAGGGCCTGCCCCTGCCCGCCGCCCCCGCACAGCGCCGCTGCGCCGACGCCACCGCCGCGGCGTCGCAGTTCGAGCGCGAGATGCAGGACGATCCGTGCCCCGGAGACGCCGATCGGGTGGCCGAGCGCGATCGCGCCGCCGTTGACGTTCACCCGGTCAGCGTCGAGACCGAGGCGTTCGGACGAGACGAGTGTGACCGCGGCGAACGCCTCGTTGATCTCGACGAGATCGAGTTCGCGAGGCGCGATCCCCTCGCGCCTGCACGCGGCCTGGATGGCGTTCGACGGCTGCTCGTGCAGACCCGAATCGGGTCCGGCGACCACGGCGCGCGATCCGATCTCGGCCAGCCACGACAGGCCGAGCCGGACGGCCGTCGACTTCCGGGTGACCACGACGGCACAGGCGCCGTCGGAGATCGGTGACGAGTTGCCCGCCGTCAGCGAGCCATCGGCGGCGAAAGCCGGAGGCAGACCGCCGAGGTCCGCTGCCGAGGTGTCGGCCCGGATGCCCTCGTCGTGGCTCACGTCGTGCGACTCACCCCGCCCGGACGTGATCGGAACGGGAACGATCTCGGCCGCGAAGACGCCGTCCTTCCGCGCGCGTGCCGCCGCACGGTGCGACCGTGCGGCCCACTCGTCCTGGGCCTCCCGGGTGATCCCGTACGCGGGATTCCTCGACTCGGTCAGCGCCCCCATCGACGACCCGGTGAAGGCGTCCTGGAGCCCGTCGAACGCGAGGTGGTCGATCAGAACCGTGTCGCCGTACTTGTGCCCGCGACGACTGTTCCTCAGGAGGTGCGGCGCAGTGCTCATCGATTCCTGACCGCCGGCGACCACGATGTCCGCGTCGCCGGCGACGATCATCTGGTGAGCCAGCGTTATCGCGTCGATTCCGGAGAGGCACATCCGGTTGATGTTCAGTGCCGGTGTGGTCATGGGGATTCCGGCGGCCGCCGCCGCGACGCGCGCCGGCAATTGGCCGCTGCCTGCCGTGAGCACCTGGCCCATGACGACGTGGTCGACGGCGCGTGCGTCGACGCCGGCGGATTCCAGCGCGCCACCGACGGCGTGGCCACCCAGCTCCTGGGCGCTCAGGCTCGACAGCGATCCCATGAAGCGTCCGAAAGGGGTTCGTGCCCCCGCGATGAGGACGGTGGGGTCTGCGTTCGTCATTGTGCTTCTCCTTAGAGAGCGTGGTGCCGTCCTGCGGCCGTTTCCGACCGCAGGACGGCTGATGTCAGTTCTTGCGCGACGTCTCGAAGGCGTCGGAGAACGCGTATCCGTCGAGCAGACGTCCCGCCGTGACCAGGTACTGGATGGTCGGGGTCCCCTCCTCGAGCCAGTTCAGGCGGGCGTCCCGGTAGAGGCGTTCGATCGGATGCGCGCGCGTGTATCCGATTCCGCCGTGGATGAGCAGGGCCCGGTCGGTCACCCGGCCGACGGCCTCGAGGCCGAACAGCTTGCACATGCTGGCCTCGGCGGGAATCCGTTCGCCGGCATCCCACTTCTGTGCCGCGTCGGCCAGGATCCCGCGCAGGGCGTAGACGTCGGTGGCCATCTCCGCCAGGTAGCGCTGGATGGCCTGCCGTGTGCCGATCGGCTTGCCGAACGTGACACGGCTCTTCGCGTGGGCGATCGACAGTTCGAGGGCGCGCTCGGACGTGCCGAGGGAACTTGCCGCGATGAACACCCGGCTGATCTCCAGTGCGCGTTCGAGGTGCTCGTTCCCCTGCCCTTCGGCGCCGACGAGCGCGGTGGCGGGAACCCGGACGGAGTCGAGGGTGACGCGTCCGTGCTCGGTGCCCTTACACCCCATCGTCTCGGGAAGCGCTGCGATCGAGAGACCTTCGGTCTCGCGGGGAACGAGGAACGCGGAGACGTCGGTGGCGGTCGTCTTCGCGAAGACGATGAAGTGAGAAGCGATGTCCGAGTTGGTGATCAACCACTTCTCGCCGTTCAGGACGTAGTCGTCGCCCTCGCGCACCGCTGTCGACCCGAGGTCCGCGCCCGTCCCGAAGCCCGGCTCCGTGAGCGCGAACGCGACGGAGTTCCGGCCCGTCGCCGCGCCCGGCAGCACGTCCGCCTTCTGCCGGTCGCTGCCGATCTCGGAGAGCGCGTGGGCGAAGGAGTTGTGCACGTGGACGATGACCCGGAGCCCGCCCTGCACCTTTGCGAATTCGGCGATGATCGGCAGGTACTGGGCGATCGAGAGGCCGCTGCCGCCGTATTCGCGGGGGACGAGCAGGCCGAGTGCGCCGATCCGCTCGAGGATGGGCATGACGATGTCGTGCGGAACCTGCTCGTCGTCCTCGATCCGCTGTTCGAGCGGATCGAGTTCGGACCAGATCGCCTCGAAAATGCGGTCCCGGAGCGCCAGGTACTCCGACTCCGGAATGCCGACCGAATGCGTGAGTGTCGCGGTCATGGTGTTGCTTCCCTTCGTTGTTGGTCGTTGCGGTCGTGGTGTGTCACAGCGCCCAGCCACCGTCGACGGTGAGGACGGAGCCTGTGCAGAATGTGGCGTCTTCGCTGAGGAAGACTGCGGCCTTGGCGATTTCGTCGACGGTGCCGAATCGGCCGAGGACGGTTTCGCGTTCGATGCGCCTGCGTGCGGATTCGGGCACCGCGTCGGTCATGTCGGTGGTGACGAACCCGGGGGCCAGCACGTTGACCCGGATGCCGTCACGCGCGACCTCCTTGGCGAGTGAGCGACCGAAGCCGATCATCGCGGACTTCGCACCCGCGTACGCGGTGTCGCCGGCGTGACCGATCACGCCGACGACCGACGACACCAGCACGATGCTCGGTGACCTGCCGTGCACGAGGTGGGGCAGCGCGGCCCGCGCGAGGGCGACGGTGCCGCGGAGGTTCGTCTCTATCACGCTCCACCAGGCGTCCGGGTCCGTCTCGACGAGCCGGCCGCCCGACCACTGACCCGCGTTCAGGATCAACGAATCGAGGTGTCCCCAGTGGGAGACGACGCGCTCCACCGCCGTCGGCGCCGTGGTGTCGTCGTGCAGGTCGAAGCGGATCGGGAGTACCTGTTCGGGGGCGTCTGCGGCGAGCTTCTCCGCGTCGTCACGTCCGGTTCGGTACGTGCATCCCACCCGGCAGCCGCGCTGTGTCAGGGCTGTGGTGACGGCGGCCCCGATGCCGCGGGAGCCGCCGGAGACCAGCGCGACGCGTGGGTCGTCGTGATCGTTCTCGTTCATACTCGGAAATGTACTGATCGATCCAAGAATAGTCCAGGGTGTGTGGGAAAGTGCACGTAAATGGCCTATATGCTCGATCTTCAGGCGCGGTCACTCATTGGATCGATCGGTACAAAACTATTGCGATCGACGTGCGGAATGTGCTAGACCTGTGACCGTGGCCACACGGGGCGACGGCGCGGACGCGATGTCCGATCGGCGAACCCCGGACGAGGCCCGACGGCTCGAACACAACCGCGGTGGCACCGGATCGACACGGCAGCCGCACCGCCCCACATCAGCAGCGATGGGAGATTCGATATGAGAGTCATCGACGACCTGGAGGTCACCCGGGTCAAACCCCGAAAGGTCGCCTTCGCGTCCTTCGTCGGAACGGCAATCGAGTGGTACGACTTCTTCATCTTCGGGACCGCGGCCGCCCTGATATTCGGGAAGGCGTTCTTCCCGTCGTTGAGCCCACTGTCGGGAACGCTGGCAGCCTTCGCGACGTTCGGTGTCGCGTTCGTGTCGCGTCCCGCAGGCGCGATCGTCTTCGGGCACTTCGGAGACCGGATCGGCCGCAAGAAAATGCTGGTGTTCTCCCTGGTGCTGATGGGGTCGTCGACGGTCGCGATCGGACTCATCCCCACCTACGGAGCGATCGGTCTCGCGGCGCCCGTGCTGCTCGTCCTCGCTCGCCTGGCGCAGGGCTTCGCGGTCGGCGGAGAATGGGGCGGCGCGGTACTGATGGCGGTCGAACACGCACCCCGCGAGAAGCGGGCGTTCTACGGCAGCTGGCCGCAGGCCGGCGTTCCTGCCGGACTGGTGCTCGCGACGCTCGCGTTCCTCCTGGTCGAGCGGCTTCCGGAAGACCAGGTGCAGGCATGGGGATGGCGGCTTCCGTTCCTGGCCAGTGCCGGGTTGGTCGCGGTCGGGATGTACGTTCGACTGAAGGTCGTCGAATCGCCCGAGTTCGAGAACGTCAAGCGCAACAAGAAGATTGCCGACTTCCCGATCCTCGCGGTACTGCGGGGCGAGAAGCGCGCGCTGGGCGTCGGGATTCTCACCCAGGCCGCCTCCCTCGTGCCGTTCTACCTCGTCACCGTCTTCGTGCTGTCGTACGGTCCGAAGGAACTCGGCATCTCGCGGCAGACGATTCTGTTGAGCATCCTCGTCGCGTGCGTCCTCGACATCCTGTCGGTGCCCTACGCGTCGATGATCGCGGACCGGATCGGAGCTCGGAAGATGTTGATCTACGGGTCCCTCTACATGGCGGCGATCGCGTACCCGTTCTTCTGGTTGCTGTCGACCGGCGTCGGTGTCGCCGTTCTGCTGGCGATGATTCTGATCATCACCATCGGTCACGCCGTCACCTATTCCGCGGTGGCCGGGTATGTCACCGGTCTGTTCCCGGCCGAAGTCCGGTACACCGGCGCCTCCGTCGCCTATCAGTTCGGTGGTGTGGTGTTCAGTGCTCCCGCACCGTTCATCGCGGTGGCAATCGCTGCCGAGACGGACGGTGCGTGGGCACTGGCCGCGTACATCGCCGCCGCGTGCGCCATCACCGTCCTGGTCCTGACCCTGACGAAAACTGCAAAGGTGAATCACTGATGTCTCTCGACAGACTCGCATCGTCCGCACTCGCCGGTGCATGGCAGGACATCGAATCCCTGCTGGACCGCGACCCGTTCGGCGGCGACTTCAACACGGCCCACGAAATCTGCACCCGCTATGCGGCCGACCCGAATCGGGTGGCGCTGACCGTCCGGCACGAGGACGGTTCGGCCGACCGCTGGACCTACCGCGAACTCGACCGGCTCTCCGCCAAGGCGGCACGGGTATTCGCGCGAGCCGGGCTGAAGCGGGGAGATCGCGTCGGCGGACTTCTCTCACGACAGGTCGAGAGTTGGATCACCGCACTGGCAGTGTGGCGCTCGGGGCTGGTGTACGTGCCGTTGTTCGGTGGGTTTGCCCCGGACGCGATCGGCCTGCGCCTCGACGCGGCGGGAGTCCGTGCGGTCGTGGTCGATCAGCGGTACCGGCCGGCGCTCGCGGAGGCGCAGGCGACCCACGGACTCGATCCCGCCGTGTTCGTCGTCGGCGACGTCGCGGCCGGCGAGGACGACAGGTCCTTCTGGACCGAGGTCGACCGGGCCGACGCCGACGGCCCGCTCGCGACCACGGCACTCGGGGACACCGCCACCCTCCTGTTCACCAGTGGAACATCCGGAACACCGAAGGCGTGCACCATGACCCACGCCACCTTCGTCTCGGTCATGCCCTACGCGAAGAGCGTTCTCGGGGCGACCCGCGACAGCGTCGTGTTCTCGACGTCGGATCCGGCGTGGGCGTTCGGGCTGTACAGCACGGGTGCCGCCGTCATGGCGCTGGGCGTGCCGCGCGTCATGTACTCCGGGAAGTTCGTCCCCGAGGCCTGGCATCGCGTCATCCGGGAAGAGCAGGCGACGATCCTCACTACCGCGCCGGCCGCGTTGCGGCGACTGACGGCGACGTTCGCGCAGGACGGGGTGCCGCCGTCGCTCCGCACCGTCGCCGCTGCCGGTGAACCGCTCACCGCAGCGGTCGCCGCGGCCTGGGCCGACACCGGTGCACCCGCCGTGCGCAACGGGTACGGACTGTCCGAGGTCGGCATGCTCCTGGGCGACACTCAGGGCACCGAATCGAGATCCGGTCCGGGCTGGATGTCCGCCACGATTCCGGGTTTCGACACCTTCCTCGCGGACCGGGACGGTCAACCGGTGGCCGACGGTCAACCTGGATTGATCGCGGTACGGCGGCCCCGGCACCAGATGTCCAGCGGCTACGAGAACACCCCCGATCTGTGGGCCGACCGCTGGCGCGGCGACGTATTCCTCACCGAGGACCGAGCCGTCACAGACCCCGACGGCCGGTGGCAGATCCTCGGCCGGGACGACGACATGATCATCGCGTCGGGGCACAACATCAGCCCGGTCGAGGTCGAGAACGCGCTGTTGCAGCACCCGGCGGTCGCCGACGCCGCGGCAGTCGCCTACGACGATCCGATCCGCGGCGGAGTGGTCCGGGCCGTCGTCGTCCGCGCGGATACCCGGGCCGACGACGGCGACCTCGTCACGCAACTCAAACACCTCGTCGCGCAGCGCGTCGGACCCTACGCGGCACCCAAAGTCGTCGACTTCCGGCCCGACCTTCCGCGCACCGAAGTCGGCAAGTTACGCCGGGCGGCCGTCCGCGAACTCCCGTGAGGCGGCTCCGCCGCCCGTGCGCCTTTCTGGTTGTTGCAGCTACCAAAAAGGCGCACGGGCGCGAAGCGCCTATGGTTGTGCGATGGAAACCGAGTTCGTCCGCTGGACCGAGGACGGCACCGAGCATTCGGCGGTGTGGCGGTCCACCAGCGGGGCGACGCCCCCGAAGAAGATCCGGGTGGCCGACGACTCGATGACCGCCGACGAGGCGTACCGCCTGGCGTGCGAGGGGACGGCGCTGCTGTGGCGCGGCGACTTCCACAACGCCCGCCAGCTCGGCGCCGCCGTCGCCGCCCGTACCGACCGTAAGACCCGTAAGACCTCCGCCGACCCCGCCACCGCGTTCCACCTGCACCGGCAGACGCAGTCGCGGCGGGCGGGGATCCTGGGGATGCTGCTGGTGCCGTTCGACGCCGATCAGACCGTCCCGCTGCGACGCGCCCCCGACGTGCGGCAGGCGGTGCTCGAGGCGTACGGACCGACGGACCAGCCCACTGTCACCACCCTGCGGGATCTGCTCGGGGCGATCGGCGCCCATGAGTGGCAGAAGAAGGGCGTCGAGATCCCGGCCCTGGATGCGCGCATCCACCCCGGCTACGGCGTGTTCTCCCCGATTCGCGGCGAGTACGTCGACCTCGTCGCCGACACCCCGCTGCCGTCGCTCACGCAGGCGTTCGACATCGGCACCGGAACCGGTGTGCTGGCCGCCGTCCTCGCACACCGCGGCGTCGAGAAGGTGATCGCGACCGAACTCGACGCGAACGCGCTGGCCTGCGCCCGGGCTAATCTGGACCGGCTCGGCTACGCCGGTCAGGTGCAGGTCGTGGAAACGGACCTGTTCCCCGAGGGCCGGGCACCGCTGGTCGTGTGCAACCCGCCGTGGATCCCCGCCCGCCCCACCTCGCCGATCGAGTACGCGATCTACGACCCGGACAGCCGGATGCTCCGCGGATTCCTGGGCGGCCTGGCCGAGCACCTCGAGCCCGGGGGAGAGGGCTGGCTCATCCTGTCCGACATCGCCGAGCACCTCGGACTGCGGACCCGCGAGGAATTACTGACCCTGATCGACGACGCCGGCCTGACCGTCCTCGGGCGCCGGGACGTGGCGCCCCGGCACGGCAAGGTCGCCGACCGCTCGGATGCTCTGCACGCCGCGCGCAAGCGGGAAGTGACGTCGCTGTGGCGGCTCGGTGCGCAGGACTCGCCCGCCGGGTAGCCCCGGGGTGATTCACTCGGACGCGCCCAACCCGACCATCGTCCCCGACGTCATGTAGACCAGGCGGGTATCCGACGCCGCGACGACTTGTGTGCTGTCCCACGAGTCGTCGTCGATCACTGTCTGCAGGGGGAGCATCCACAGTTCCTCGCCGGACCGGACGTTCTCGGCGCGCAGGACATCGGATTCCAGCAAGACCGCGGTGTCGCCGTCCGCGGCGACGACGGTGCCGTACGACTCGGCGCTTCGGTGCCACAACCGGTCCCCGGACCTCAGGTCGAGTGCGGCTTCCGTCTTGCCCTCGTAGTCGCGCAGCAACGCCACATCCCCCAGGACGGCGACGGCGGTGCCCTGCGTGGTGTTCGGGCCGTACGACTGCGGAGTGTCGACCCGCGGCGTCGACACGAGATCGGGGCTCGTCCAGAGCAGTTCGCCCGTCGTCCGGTCGTAGGCACCGTCGCCGAGCAACACCGGAATCGTGGTGTCGGCGGGCCGATCGACGGCAAGGGTGTGCACCGCCTCCACGTCCGATGCCGCGAGGACGCGCCCGGTACGATCGACGGCCTCCGAGCCCAGCACCTTGCTGAGACTGCAGTCGCTGTGCACACGGACGACCACCCCGCCTTCGGTGGCCCGGGCGGACTGCGTGCAGTCGGGCAGCGTGCGCGTGAACGTCGGATTCCCGGTCGCGAGGTCGAACCCCGCCACCTCCCCGCCGAGTTCGAGCACACCCTGACCGTGCTCGGTGCTCATGAGGTGACCGAACGCGTCCTCCCACGCCGAACCGAGGTCGAACCGCTGTGACCAGCGGGCATCGGGGTCGGTGGGGATGCCGCCGTGCACCCGGATGTCGTCGGATTCCGGGTCGCCTTCCATCACGTACAGCCAGTCGTCGGCGGCCGTCATCGCGAGGATCGTCCAGTCGGTGGGTGTGCGGGTCACGGAGCCGCTCTCGGTGTCGACGGCCAGGATGACCGGTGCGTCCTCGAAGGGGGTCGTGTAACAGACCATCCGCCCGGCGGCGAGGGTGTCGGTGCACCCGCCCAGCGACTCGACCGGCGTCTCCCAGCGCACCGATCCGGTGTCGGCGTCCACCCCGACCAACCTCGTCTCGTCCAGCCCCGACGTCTGCTGATTCACCAACCCGATCATGGTGACCAGCACCTGTCCGCCGTCGACGAATCCCGGCTCGCCCGAGTCGAATCCGCTGCCGTACACCGGGTTGCGGAAGACCGCGAACTGTCGATCGTAGGTGGCGGCCGCATCCAGCGACCACTCGGCGCCCGGTGCATCCGGCGACGCCTCCGGGGCGCCGGGATCCACAAAGCCGGTGAGCCCGGGGATGTTCACCTCCGGGTACTCCGGTTCGTGCACGATCACGGTGGTGACGGCGCCGGCGACAGTCACGACCGCCACGAGCGCTGCGGCCCAGAGGTTTCGGCTGCTCTTGTCGGGGCCCATGTCGGCTACAGCTCCAGTCCGGGTGTCGTGGCCAGGGATTCGAGAAGCTCGTAGGGGAGCGGAGTGGCCGGCAGCGTGGAGGTCGAGCTGACCGAAACCCGGGTGCCCGACGGCCGTGTCAGCGTCACGTAACGGCCGGCCTCCGCGACGGCGGGTGTTCTGGGCTCGGACGCTGCGGAGGTGTACCCGTCCCGTCGCTCCAACACGGAGCCGTCGGGCAGTCGGGTGGCCTTCGCGGCTTGCGGGTCGTAGGACGGGTCGTACTTGTCCGGCTCGGGCGGAACGATGTAGCCGCCCTCGATCGAGATTCGCAGGGTCCCTTCGGATCCGGGTGTGGTGACGTCGACGCTCTCACACACCGCCTTGTCGCTGTACTCGGCCAGTTGCAGTGATCCGAGCGGTGTCGACACGGCGATACCCTGATCGCGCCACGCGTCGTCGAGCACGGAGTTCAACCGGTCCAGATCGGCGCGGGTCAGCGCCGGTCCCTCGTCCTCGGAGCCGCCCCCCGACCCGCATGCCGTCGGGGGAGGCGGGGTGCCCGGTGGAACCGCTGTACTCACCCGCAGTTCGGGGCGCAGCACGATGGCGGTGAGTTCGTCTAGGGTCAGTGGGATGGTGCCGCTGTACTTCGAGCCTTGGTCGGCCTCGGCGAAGTTCTCGTCGGTGGCGTCGGCATGGATCCACGTGCCGTCCGGGAAGTAGCCGGCGATGCTCCGGGACAGCGTGCGGTGGCCGTCGTACTCGGACCACGTGTCGTCCGCATCCAGCACGGTGCCGTCGGGCAGCGTCGTGCGACGGTCGAGTTCCCCGGCCACGCACGGCGGAATCGGCCTGTCCGCCTTGCTGACCGATATCCACAGCGACCCGGGTGCCGAGTCCCGGAGCAGCGGTCCCCGAGCGCTGGTGACGCCGCCGAAGTCGTCCTCGAAGTCCGGTGTCTCCGGCTGGTCGTACTCCGGAATCGGCTCGAACAGCAACGACTCGGTGGGGCTGACGAAGGGGATCTCCACGGCCTCCGGCAGAGCGTCGAGGACCGCGGCAGTCATGGACGACGCCTTCGGTGCCGAGAACCACGGGTAGCGCGGGTTGTCGTAACTCTGCTCGCCGCTGACGAACATGGCGAAGGACTCTCCCTCCGTCGGCGGTTCCACCGTCGCGCAACCGGGAATGTCGACGGGATATTCGACCGGCGAGGTGACGTACGACGGGAGCCCAGTGGCGTCCTCGACCGTGGCAGTGCCGGATCCGGTATCGAGCAGTCCCGCGACGATCACGCCACACGCCATGATCGACACCACGACGAGACCCGTCGTCCAGCGGTCCTTGCGGCTGTCCGCCCCGTCGCCCATGTGCCCCCACCCGTGTCGCAGGCGCTCACCCCGAACGGAGGAGCATCCGAAGTCCTATTCGTCACGATTGCGGGCAGCGTTACGCCCGTGCGTGGTCAACGAGTCCCTGGACTCCCCAACCACTCACGGGCGCGGAGCGCCTACCTGCCCTGCGGATACGGAAGATGGCCGCTGCTGTCCTCGTTGACGAGTACGGCCCGGCCCAGTTGCGGGAAGGCGCGTTGCGCGCATGCGGGCCGGTCGCACACCTTGCAGCCCGCGCCGATCGGGACGACCGTGCTCGGGTCGTCCGTCTGGATTCCGCGCGAATAGACCAGCCGATCGGCGTACCCGATGTCGCAGCCGAGGCCGATCGCGAAATTGCGTTCCGGGGCGAGATATCCGAGACCGCCGCTGTGGGTGGTGCGCGCGATCCACAGGTAGGCGCGCCCGTCGGGCATCTTCGATACCTGCGTGAGGATCCTCCCCGGATTCGCGAACGCCTCGTGGACCACCCACAGCGGGCAGCTGCCGCCCACCCGGGAGAAGTGGAACGCTGTGGCGGACTGTCGCTTCGAGATGTTCCCGGCGCGGTCGGTGCGGACGAAGAAGAAGGGCACGCCGCGCTGACCCGGCCGTTGTAGCGTCGACAGTCGGTGACAGATCGTCTCGAACCCCACCTCGAACTTCAGGCTCAGCAGGTCGATGTCGTAGTGGAGCGATTCGGCGGCACCCAGGAACAGCGTGTACGGCAGGATCAGCGCCCCGGCGAAGTAGTGAGCCAACCCGATTCGCGCGAGCGCGGCGGATTCGGCGGTCAGCGATTCGTCCCCGGCGACGATCGCGTCGATCGTCTCCGACTGCGTGAAGAACGCCACCTGCATCGCGATCTGGAACGCGCGCTGACCGGCGGTGAGCCGACGGGCGAGCGTCAGTGTGCCCGCCTCTGCGTCATACAGTCGTTTGGGGCCCAGCTGATCCGGTTCGTCGGTGCGGATGCGGACCGTCACCCCGTGCCGGTCGCGGAGGATGCGGGCCAACTGGAGGTCGAGCGCGCCGATCGACAGTGTGTTGCCCCTGAACATCTCCTCGGCGGCGTCGTCGAGGCGGCCGATATGGTTGCGCCGATCGTAGAAGAAGTCCCGCACCTCCTCGTAGGGCATCGGCACGTGCGCCGGGTCCGGCGTCGCGTCCCCGGAGATCTGCGCCGAGAACTGGTCGAGCTGATCGGTGGTCGCCCGCAACCGTCGGTGCAGCGTCACGAGCGTTCGCCCCACGGCGGGCATCCGGGCGACGAGTTCGTCGATCTCCGCCAACGACACCTCGCCGGACTCCGACGTATCCACCAGCGCCTCGTGCACGTCCGCGACCAGACGGGCATCGGTGTCGGAGGCGAAGAACTGGACGTCGAGATCGAACACCTCGTTGAGCTTGAGCAGAACCGGCACCGTGAGCGGGCGCTGATCGTTCTCGAGCTGATTGACGTAGCTCGGCGACAGCCCGAGGCTCTTCGCGAGCGCAAGTTGCGACAGCCGGCGTTCCTCCCGCAGGCGCCGCAACCGGGGGCCGGCGTACATCTTCTTCATGCGTCCATTCCTCCATCGCCGCGCCCACAGACAGTACCCAACGATGATTCGCAGCATTCGCAAGTTTGCCGGGTTCGATACGCACGAATAGGCCTTTGCGAGGTATTTCTTGCCCCCGAGGCCTCTGCGTAGCGTGCGAAAGGAAGGACGAGGACCACGGAGGAAAACGATGAAGACACATCTCGTACGCACGCGACGCTCGGCGGAGGAGTTCCCCAGGGACGAACACCTGGCCTGGAAGATCGCGGAGGTGGCCACCGACCCCGTCGAGGTGTCCGGAGCGACGGCGGAGATGATCGTCAACCGGATCATCGACAACGCCGCCGTCGCCGCGGCCTCCCTGACCCGCCGCCCGGTGTCCAACGCGCCCGGGCGCAGGCGCAGGCGCATCCCTACAGCCCAGGGTCGGCTGTGTTCGGGGTCGGCGGGACGTACTCGCCGGAGTGGGCGGCGTGGGCCAACGGTGTGGCGGTGCGGGAACTGGACTTCCACGACACGTTCCTCGCCGCCGAGTACTCGCACCCCGGTGACAACATTCCGCCGATCCTCGCGGTCGCCCAGCACGCCGGACTCGGCGGACGCGACCTGATCCGCGGCCTCGCCACCGGCTACGAGATCCAGATCGACCTGGTGCGCGCAATCTCGCTGCACGAGCACAAGATCGACCACGTCGCGCATCTCGGCCCGTCGGCCGCGGCCGGGATCGGCACCGCACTCGGTCTCGACACAGAGACCGTCTACCAGGCGATCGGTCAGGCCCTGCACCTGACGACGGCGACGCGGCAGTCGCGCAAGGGCGAGATCTCCAGTTGGAAGGCATACGCCCCGGCGCTCGCCGGCAAGGTGGCCGTCGAGTCCGTGGATCGGGCGATGCGGGGCGAGGGGTCTCCGTCACCGATCTGGGAGGGTGAGGACGGTGTCATCGCGTGGCTGCTCGGCGGACCGGACAAGGAATACCACGTTCCGCTGCCCGGCCCGGGTGAGGACAAGCGTGCGATCCTCGACAGCTACACCAAGGAACACTCGGCCGAATACCAGAGTCAGGCGCCCATCGACCTCGCGCGCCGGATGCGCGCGCGGATCGGGGATCTGAATCAGATCGCGTCGATCGTGCTGCACACCAGCCACCACACGCACGTCGTGATCGGCACCGGTTCGAACGACCCGCAGAAGTTCGACCCCACCGCCTCCCGCGAGACCCTCGACCACTCGGTGATGTACATCTTCGCCGTCGCGCTGCAGGACGGAACGTGGCACCACGAGCGCTCCTACGCCCCCGAGCGGGCACAGCGCCCCGACACGGTGGAGTTGTGGCGCAAGATCTCCACGGCCGAGGACCCGGAGTGGACGCGTCGCTACCACTCGACCGACCCGGACGAGAAGGCGTTCGGTGCGCGCGCCGAGATCACGTTGAAGAGTGGGGAGGTTCTCGTCGACGAACTCGCCGTCGCGGACGCGCATCCGTTCGGTGCCCGGCCGTTCGCCCGCGACCAGTACGTCGCCAAGTTCCGCACCCTCGCCGACGGCGTGATCACACCTGCCGAGCAGGACCGCTTCCTCGACGCCGCGTACGGCGCCGCCGACCTGAAGCCCGGTGAGCTGGACCAATTGACGTTCACCGTCACCGAGGACGTGCTCGCCCGCGTACCGAAGCTGCCGAAGGGACTGTTCTGATGAGCGGGCTGATCGCCGCGGCCACGTCGGCGGCGGACAAGCGGAAAGCGTTTCGGGCCGGGCTCGACTCGGGCGCGCTGCAGCGTCTGCCCGGCGCGTTCAACCCGTTGGTGGCCAAGCTGATCCAGGAGATCGGCTTCGAGGGTGTCTACGTGTCGGGCGCCGTCGTCTCCGCGGATCTCGCCCTGCCCGACATCGGGCTGACCACCCTGACCGAGGTCGCGGGACGGGGGCAGCAGATCGCCCGCGTCACCGACCTGCCGGTCCTGATCGACGCCGACACCGGGTTCGGGGAACCGATGAGCGCGGCGCGCACCGTCACCGTCCTCGAGGACGCCGGTATCGCCGGATGCCACCTCGAGGACCAGGTGAACCCGAAACGCTGCGGCCATCTCGACGGCAAGGCGGTGGTGCCGACGGACGAGATGGTGCGGCGGATCCGGGCGGCGGTCTCGGCGCGGCGCGATCCGAACTTCGTGATCTGCGCCCGCACCGATGCTCGCGGAATCGAGGGACTCGACGCGGCGATCGACCGGGCCAAGGCCTACGTCGACGCCGGCGCCGACCTCGTGTTCACCGAGGCCCTCGCCGACGAGTCGGACTTCGAGAAGTTCCGCGCGGGCATCGCCGTCCCGCTGCTCGCGAACATGACGGAATTCGGTAAATCCGAGCTGATCTCGGCGACGACGCTGCAGGACATCGGGTACAACGCGGTGATCTATCCGGTGACCACGCTGCGGCTCGCGATGTACGCGGCCGAGGCCGGACTGCGGCAGATCGCCGCGGAGGGAACGCAGGCCGGTCTGCTCGATCGGATGCAGCACCGCAGCCGGCTCTACGAACTGCTCGACTACAAGCGCTACAACGAATTCGACAACGGAATCTTCAATTTCCGGATCGAGGGGAGTGGGTCATGACCGAAGCAATTCCCATCATCTACAAGGGGCTGGCCGGTGTCGTCGTCGACACTACCGCCATCTCCAAGGTGGTGCCGGAGACCAATGCGCTGACCTACCGCGGCTACGCGGTGCAGGACCTGGCGGCGCACTGCAGCTTCGAGGAGGTGGCGTACCTGCTCTGGTACGGCGAACTCCCTACCCCCGCGCAGCTGGAACTGCTCGGTCAGCGTGAGCGGGCGGCGCGCCGGGCCGACCGCTCCCTGCTGTCGCTGCTGGCGAAGATGCCCGACAACTGCCACCCCATGGACGTGGTGCGCACGGCGATCAGCTACCTCGGTGCGGAAGACCCTGCGGAGGACGACAATTCACCGTCCGAGAACCTCGCGAAGGCGCTGCGCATGACGGCGGTGCTGCCCACGATCGTGGCCGCCGACTTCCGGCGCAGGCGCGGGCAGGACCCGATCGCACCGCACTCGCACCTGGGGTTCGCGGAGAACTTCCTGAACATGTGCTTCGGGGACGTGCCCGATCCGGCCGTCGTCAAGTCGTTCGAGGTGTCGCTGATCCTGTATGCGGAGCACAGTTTCAACGCGTCCACGTTCGCGGCCCGCGTGGTGACGTCGACACTGTCCGACATCTACAGTGCGGTCACCGCGGCGATCGGGGCGTTGAAGGGTCCGCTGCACGGCGGCGCCAACGAGGCCGTCATGCACGACATGCTCGAGATCGGCGAGCCGGACCGCGCCGAGGAGTGGCTGCTGAGCAAACTCGCCGCCAAGGACAAGGTGATGGGTTTCGGCCACCGCGTCTACAAGAACGGCGACTCGCGGGTGCCGACGATGAAGGCGGCACTGCTCGACATCGCCGCCCACACCGGCGGCGAGAAGTGGGTGCGGATGTACGACATCCTGGAGAAGACGATGGCCGGCGCCACCGGCATCGCGCCGAACCTCGACTTCCCGACCGGTCCGGCGTACTACCTCATGGGATTCGACGTGGAAATGTTCACGCCGATGTTCGTGATGAGCCGGATCACCGGGTGGACCGCTCACATCATCGAGCAGGGCGCGTCGAACAGTTTGATCCGCCCGCTCAGCGAGTACTCGGGGGTTCCCCAGAGGTCCGTCGTGGCCTGACCGCCTTGTGCGCCTTTGTGGTTGCTGCTGCTACCAGAAAGGCGCACGGGCGCTAGCGCTTCTTGACGTGCGAGACGATTTCCGGATCGCTCTGCCCGGTCGTCTTCATCTTCTTGTCGGCGCGCTTCTCCTTCAGCGACTTACCGGATTTCTTCGACATGGAATTGCGGGGCGATTTGTCAGCCATGGACCATCCCTGAATGCGGAACCTGGACGGCTCCGATAGAGCCGACAGTACGCCACATCCCGGGAAACCCGGACCGATCGTCGAAAGGGCCGCTTCTAGGACGACGGATCGTCGAACAGGGTCTGCTCCTCGGGATTGTTGAACAGCCCCATCTGCTCGGGCCGCGGCTTGCTGTCGGGAGCGCTCGTCGTCGGTGGCAGCACGACCGTCCGGAGGGCGTTGCGCAGGGCACCCACGATGCGCTCCCACTGGTCCGCCGACGCGTCATCGGTATCCCGCAACCGGGACACCCAGGCGGTCCCGGTGTCCAGGAGCACGAGGATCCGGTCGCGGTCGTGACCGCAGACGTCGGCGACGATAGCCGGATCGGTGTCGCGATCGGGCCCGGAATCCAGATGGAACAGCGTCTGGAGTTCCTTCGGCAGGTCGGTCGACGACATCCGGCCCTCGGTGCCAGGTGCCGCTTCCGGTTCGGGTTCCTCGTCGGAGCCGGAATCCCGGCTGAAGAACAGTTCGCCACCGAACCGCGACGCGAACTCGTTGTCGACGGTGCGCAGGAAATCGGCGAACGCCTTGCAGCTGTCCGTCAGGTGCTGCGGGACGAACGGGTTGCCCGACACTTCCAGGAACGCCGACAACCGGTCGTCCACCAGCACGAACTTGATCCGCGACCACGTGCGGTTGAGGTCGGCGGTGACTTCGGCCGCCCGGGTGCGGTCGCTGATGTCGTGCACCAGCGGCGCGAACAGTTGCACGTCGACGGTGTCGGCGAGCGGGCCGACGAACAGGATGGTGTTGCCCATCCGGATCGGGACGTCCCCGTCCGGGTCGCGTTCGGGCAGCAGCCCGAGCATCGGCACCAACGCGAGCGTGATCAGTTCGTGCAGATGCTCGACGTCGCGCGGGACCACGGCGGTCGCGGGGTCGAGCTGCGCGACCAGCGGCGGCCGCACCGCAACCGGGTCGAACGTGGCCTCGGGGTCTGTGCCGGACGTCTCGGTACTCAGGAACGCGGGATGCGTGATTCCCCAGACGTCGCGGAACGCGGCCACGGTCATCGCGGCCAGCTGATCCGACCACGACAGCTTCTTGTCGACGTAGAACGCGGGGGAGCCGTCGTCGGGTTCGTCGTCCGGACCGCGGGTCGGCCGGTTCCAGCCCAACTCGGTGAGGTACGTCTGCTCGGCCTCGGTCAGCGCGCGGTCGGGGTGCAGGTAATGGTTCGACGGCACCTCGCAGCGCACCGTGTCACCGTCCCACACAACGAACTGGATGCACGGCATCAGCCCCTGGGATTCGTCGAGCTCCTCGAATCCCGATTCGAGCACCAGAAGGTCCTCGTCCTGCATCGCTGCCAGATAGTCCGCGAGGCGCCGCTGGAACTCGGCCCAGTCGCGGTTCACACTCGAATCCAGATCGAAGTCCTGCATGTCTGCTCCGTCCGGGTCGGCCACAAGTCACCTACTTCCGCTCTATACGGTAGCGGCGATCGCCGAGACCGCAGCGCAGGAGGGGTCGGCGGGCTCAGACCGGGTGACCGGCCGCGATCCGTCCGGTCAGCCGGGTGACGGCGTCGAGGAGGTCCCACGACGTGCCCGGTTCCACCGCGACGGCGGTATCGCCCCACACGAGGTACCGGCCGTCGCCCTCGATGTCCCGCCACGCCAGACCGCCGACGGGGTGTGGTGAGTGCCGCGACCCGCGGATGACGGTGACGACCCCCTGGCTCGTCGACGGCCGGTCGAGGATCCGGGCCGCCCGTGCGCTCCCGGCCGGTGCCGGTGGGACCACGATGCCCGCCACCGTGCCCGCGTCGGTGTCGGGGAGCTGAGCGATCAGCTGCCGGCCGACGTCGTACGGTTCGCAGCTCCGGATCACCACTTCGGCGCCCGGATGCTGCACCGCCGCGATTCCGTGCCCGCGTGCGAGGGCTCCCGTCATGCGGATCGGGGTACCGCCGTCCGCGCCTGCCGAACCGGAGATCTCGATCCGGAGGTCGGGTTCGGCGAGCACCAGCAGCGCCGACTCGAGCGGGTCGTGTTCGGGTCCGGAGAAGTCGCCGCGGATCCGGCGCTGCTCCGCCTGGTACTCGTCGGCGGTGGCCAGCACGCTCGTGACCTTGAACGGATACGGAATGCGGTCCTGGCCGGTCCGGGCCCACAACGCCGAGAACTGCGAATCGCTCAACACCCAGTGCCCCACGACTATTCGCCGATCACCGCGGGCGTGACGAGGGGCAGCTTTCCGACGAGTTCGCTTCCCTCGTCGATGCTTTCGAGGTAGGTCGGGGGTTCCTCCGCGTCCTCCCGCTCGGCGGGCCGGGCCGGACCGCTCGGCCGCTCGCGGCCGGGCGTCCGGTGAGAGGACACGATGCTGTGCGCGTACCGCGCCACCCCGCCGCCGACGGCGCCGGCCAACGCCGCACCCGCGATCGAACCCGGCGCAGCCTGTGCGGTTGCCTGCGGGTCCTCGAGCCTCACCTCGTCGCTCCTACGGTGCTCATTGCGCGGGACGGAATCGGATTCGGGCTCGGCCACCTGCTGGTCGCTGGGTATGCCGTGCACCCCGTTCGGTCCGATGTCGAAGCCCACCGGCTGACCGTGGGCCGTTGCCGCGGCGTGGGTCGCGGCGAGGCCGGCAGCGGGGAGTTGTTGGTCCGCAACGCAATAGGCCGACGTGTACAAGGTGTCCATGGCGGCCTTCGCGTTCTGTTCCGCGGCGTCGGCGTCGGCTTCCGCGGTCCAGTTGGCGGGCAGCACCCGGGTCCAGTCGGTCGGGTGGTCGCCGGGCCGGCCCACCGCGCCGCGCACCGCTTCGGCGCCTGCGGTCGCGTGCCGCAACGCATCCCCCACATCGGTGAACTGGCCGCCGACCCGTCCGGCGCGGGCGGCGTAGTCGTCGAGTGCCGCCGCCACCGCGGTCGCGGTCGGCCCACGCCAGCCGGCGTCGACGGCGGCGCGGGTCGCGTCGTGGAACGCGTTGACCGACTCACGGAATCGCCGACCGAGGTCGTCCCAGGCCGCGGCGACCGCACCGGACTCGGCGGGCCTCAGCGCGTCGACCGCACTCCGGATGGCGCGGTGATCCCACTCGCCCGACCGAAAATTCTCCCCGCCATTCATCCCCGACCTCCGATGCTGGACACTCCCGGTCCCGGAGTGGACCCCCCAATCCGGCGGGAAGCCACCTTACCGACTGCTGCATATGACTTGTCACCGCTCCCGATCTCGGAAAGGCTCGGATCCATGCCTTCGTTCTCGCCCGCAGTGTCCGGAACGCGCACCCGGTCGTCCGCCCTTGCGGTCGGGGCCACGTCGTTCGCGTTTCTCGTCACGATGATGGGAACGACACTGCCCACCCCGCTCTACTCCATCTATGCGCAGGAGCTGGCGTTCAGCCCCCTCACCGTCACGATCCTGTTCGCCGTGTACGCGGTCGGGGTCGTGGCCGCGCTCGCCCTGTTCGGGCGGCTGTCCGACGACGTCGGACGGCGCCCGGTGCTGTTCATCGCGGTCGCCCTCGCCGCGGTCAGTGCCGTGCTCTTCCTGCTGCCGTCGACGCTTCCGGTGTTCGTGGTGGCCCGGGTCATTTCCGGACTGTCCGCGGGGCTCATGACCGGCACGGGCACGGCCGCGGTGATCGACCTGTTCCCACCCGACCGCAAGGCGGTCGGCGGAATGCTCGCGGTCGCGGTGAACACCGGCGGCCTGGGATTGGGCACGCTCAGCGCGGGGGTGATCGCCGACATCACGTCGAGTCCGCTGACCATTCCCTATGTGGTGAACCTCGTGCTCGCCGTTCTCGCGGGCGCCGGGCTGTGGATCTTCGCGCCCGCACCGGCAACCCGTCCGACGTGGCGCATCCGACCCCGCCGCCTGCAGGTTCCCGCGTCGATCCGCGGCGCGTTCGTCACCGCGGTGCTCGCCGCCGGAACAGCATTCGCCGTAACCGGCGTGCTGACCGCGGTGTCGGCGTTGTTCCTGACGGAATATCTGGGGTCGAGGAGCCACACGATGGCCGGGCTCGTCGTGTTCCTGACGTTCCTGTTCATGGCGTTCGGTCAGCTGCTGGCCCGCCGGCTGTCGACGGCCACTGCGATGCTCGTCGGGTGCCTCGGACTGATCCCCGCCGCCGCGCTGCTGGCGCTCGCACTGGCGTACACCGTCCTCGAGCCGCTGCTCGCGTCCGCGGTGGTCCTCGGCGTCGCCGGCGGCCTGTGCCTCAATGCGTCGCTCGCGACCACCGTCGAACGGGTCGAACAGCAATTCCGCGGCGGAGTGTCGTCGGCATTCTTCGCGGGGATCTACGTGATGCTGGCCGTTCCCGCGGTCGGGGTGGGTGTCCTCGCACGGTTCACCGACCTCCGCACCGCCGGGATTGTCTTCGGCGGGCTGGTCGCCGCGCTGGGTGCCGGGGTGGCAGTCGCGCAGTTGGTCGCGCGCAGACGGGCCTGAGCGGCTCTAGCCCCGCGGTCTGGTGGTGACGGGCGGGATGGTGATCACCGGACGCGTCGTCGTGGTGGTGGTGGTGACCGGCGGCAGTGTCGGCTCGGCGGGTGCCGCGGACGGCGGGGCCGCGATCCGGGGCGCGGTCTGCTCGATCGTCGTGACGACGGGAGGCCTGGTCACGGGTGTGGTGACCGGGGCCAGACTGATCGTCGGGGGAGGCGGCGCGACCGTGGCCCTGACCGGCGGCGGAGGCGGGGCGGGGGTCGTCGAGGGCGCGGGTGGCGGTGCCGTGGTCACGGGCACCGGTTCGGTGGTGAGCGTGACGGCCCGCGGGGTGGTGAGGTCGGCCATCTGCCAGGTGGGGGTAGGCGGGACGAACACCTGGAAGGTGGCAGGTGCGGCGCTGTGCGGTCCGCCGGACTGCAGGCCCTCCGACGTCAGCGGTGGCGGCACGACTGCGGGCCCGCGGCTGCCGAACGCGCCGCCCGCGGCGCCGATCATCAGGCCGGAGACCGCCGACACGGTGGCAATCGCGAGTGCCCCGATCGCTACAGTCCTGTCGTCCATGCGTTACCCGTCCTCGGCGTGCAAATGCGTCCACCATAGAGGGCGCTTCCGTCTGCTGCCGCATGTGTCCGGAAATGCGAGCCGTCCGGGCACGTTCGCTGGATGGTTGCCGGGGTTCGGCGCACGCTGACGAGAACCCTTGTTCGGACGAGCCGGTCAGCCGACGATCGAACGGTGTCCATACCGCTCCGACCGGGGGTAACGATGTCTCTGCTCGACTGGTTGTTCCGTCGCCCGCTGTCCGAACGAACCGGGGCGGCCCTCGCTGCGTCGGCGATGCTGTTCGCTTCGTGAGCCAACTCGAGATCGACGCCGACGTCCTCGTCCTCGGCGGCGGACCCGCCGGAACGTGGGCGGCATTGGCGGCGGCCCGCGAAGGCGCGCGGGTCGTCCTCGCCGACAAGGGGTACTGCGGCACCAGCGGCCCCACCGCGTCGGGCGGCAACAACCTGTGGAACGTCCCGCCCGGCCCTGCACGCGAACGGTCGGTGCAGGCCCGCTTCGAGGACGGCGGCAGGCTGTCCGAGCCCGCGTGGATGTACCGGGTGCTCGAGGAGACCCACCACCGGGTGGACGAACTGGCCGGCGCCGGGTACCGGTTTCCGTCCGGCGACGACGGCCGGGAGGTGCGCACCAGTCTGCAGGGGCCGGAGTACATGCGCCGGATGCGCAGGCGTGTGCACCGCGCCGGGGTCGCCATCCTCGACCACAGCCCCGCCCTGGAACTGCTCACCACCGGCGACGGCGTCGTGTCCGGCGCCGCGGGTCTGCAACGGCAGAACGGATACGCCGCGTGGTCGGTGCGCGCCGGGGCAGTCGTCGTGGCGACCGGTGGCTGCGCGTTCCTGTCGGGAAGTTTCGGAACGAACGTCGACACCGGCGACGGACTGCTGATGGCCGCCGAGGTCGGGGCGTCGTTCTCGGGCATGGAATTCTCGACGGCCTACGCGCTGGCACCGGCGTGGAGTGGCCACACCAAGGGTTTGATGATGCAGTTCGCCACCTACTACGACGCGGACGGTCGGACTCTCGGGGACGGCGGCTTCTCTGCACGCGGCGCCGCGATGGCGCACCTCGCCGCCGGCCGCCCCGTGTATGCCCGACTGGACCGGGCCAGGCCCGATATCCGCGCGGCCATGCGCACGTCGCAACCGAATTACTTTCTGCCGCTGGACAAGGCGGGTATCGACCCGTTCACGCAGAAGTATCCCGTGCGGGCAGTGCTGGAGGGAACGGTGCGGGGAACCGGAGGCATCCGGGTCGCCGGCCCCGACTGCACCAGCGACGTTCCCGGCCTGTTCGTGGCGGGTGACGCCGCCACCCGTGAGCTCATCACCGGTGGTCGCAGCGGCGGCGGCAGTCACAACGGGGCGTGGGCGATCTCCTCGGGGACGTGGGCGGGTGCGGGTGCGGCGCGGTTCGCGCGGACGCGTCCCGCCCCCGACGGGGTGCGCGGCGCGGGCGCGGCCGGACTGCGCGGACCGTCCGCCCGCCGGCAGGCGTCGCGCTCCATCGTCGGACTCGTGCAGGAGCACACCCTGCCGCTGCGCCGCAGCTACCGGCGCAGCGCGACGAGCCTGCAGGACAGCGTGACCGCCCTCGACGAGGCCTGGTCGGGTGCAGCGGATCTGCTCGGCGGCTCCGAACGGGAGCTGCTGCAGGCACGTTCGGCCGCCGCGATGCTCGCCGTCGCGCGGTGGGCGACGCACTCCGCGCTGGCGCGGACCGAGACCCGGGGGATGCACGTGCGCACCGACCTGCCCGACACCGATCCGGCGCAGACCCGTCGACTGCTGTCGGGCGGACTGGACGACGTGTGGGTGCGGCCGGAACGCGGCACCGCCGAGGTCCGGACGGTCGCGTCGTGATCGAAGTCGTCGTCGCCGACCGCTGCGTGCAGTGCGACATCTGCATCAAGGTCTGCCCGACGGACGTCTTCCGCCGCGGCGCGGACGGCGTTCCCGTCGTCGCGCATCAGGAGAACTGTCAGACGTGCTTCATGTGTGAGGCGAACTGTCCCACCGACGCGCTGTACGTCGCGCCGTTCGACACCCCGGTTCCCGAGGACTCGACGCACACCGACGCCGAGAGCCTGGCGGAGTCGGGGGCCCTCGGCGCCTACCGTGCCGTGATCGGGTGGGGTGGCAGGCGCACGCCGGGGTCCACACTCGACCGGAACCACCTCTTCACCCCGTGAGTACTTGTTAACCGCCCGCGGTTAAGAAGTACTCACAGGGGTGGCCTTGCGGATGAACCGGCCGATCTCGCGGATGGCGCGGGTGCCCTCGGGAAGCAGTCCGGCGGCGGCCTGGAAGACGTGCACCTGACGTTCCCACACCTGCAGTTCGCACGGCACACCCGCCTGGGACAGCCGCTCGGACATCAGTTCCGCGTCGACGTACACCATCTCCTGCGAGCCGGTCTGGATCAGTGCCGGCGGCATGGAGGCGAGGGAGCCGTCCACGGGTGACGTGGACGGCTCGTGCCCGCCCCTGGTGTCCAGTCTTTCGATCAGCCTGGACAGGGCACCGACCGCGCGTTTGGGGAAGACAGCGCAGAGGTCGGCGTTGGGATGGGCCAGCTTGTTGACCGGGTCGAGGTCGGTCAGCGGCGACAGCGCGACGTCGGCGGCGGGACGCGGCAGCCCCTGGCGCAGGGCTTCGAGCGTCACCATGAACGTCAGGAATCCGCCTGCCGAGTCGCCGGCGATGACGATGCGGTCCGCGGTGTAGCCGTGGGAGAGCAGCCACCGGTACCCGTCGACACCGTCCGCGACGGCCGCCCGGATGGGGTTCCGCGGGATCATCCGGTACGCGACGTTCAGCGTCGACGCCTGCGACTCCGCCGAGATCCGGGACACCATCTGGCGGTGGGAGTTGATCCCGCAGCACAGGAACGCCCCACCGTGAAGGTAGAGGATCGCCCGGTCGCCGAGCTCACCCGGAGGCCGGATCCATTCGGCGCGGCAGTGCGGCAGCCGGATGGGCCTGCGCTGGGTTCCGCGAATGGGGCCGAGCGAGTACCCGAACAGGTCGACGACTCCGGTGGGCCACGGCAGTTCGGGGTAGCGTGCCCACCCGTCGAGGAACGGCCGGACCGTACGACGGAGTGTGTGGGTGAGGGCCGTCGACTGCAGGCTGGTTCCGGCGAACTCCCGCCGCGTCACCGGGAGCGGTGACGGACAGAATTCGTAAGTCGCAGTGCTCATTGCCTGCCTCCGTTCCGGCCTCGGTGCCCATCGACTTGCTGCCTTTAGGTCTTCCACCTCTTTGCGCCGTACGGTCTACATCGAAGTTGGTCGCACGGACGCTACGCCCGACGTAGCATCCAGGCGGAAGTCGTAATGGGATAGTGACCGAGCGGGGGTGAACGTCCAGGTGGGGATCATGCCGGTTACCGATTCGATATTCCTTCTCGGCGAATCGCGAGAGCATCCGATGCACGTGGGATCGCTCGAATTGTTCACACCGCCGGCGGATGCCGGCCCCGACTACGTGAAGTCGATGCTGGAAACACTGCTGAAACACACGGACGTCGACCCCACTTTTCGCAAGAAGCCTGCGGGCCCCGTGGGCACTCTCGGGAACCTGTGGTGGGCCGACGAGTCGGACGTCGATCTCGAATACCACGTGCGTCATTCGGCCCTTCCGGCCCCGTACCGGGTCCGGGAACTGCTGACGCTCACGTCCCGGCTGCACGGCACGCTCCTGGACCGTCATCGCCCGCTGTGGGAGATGTATCTGATCGAGGGTCTCAGCGACGGCCGCTTCGCGATCTACACCAAGCTGCACCACTCGCTGATGGACGGTGTCTCCGGGTTGCGGCTGCTGATGCGGACGCTGTCGACCGACCCGGACGTGCGCGACGCCCCGCCGCCGTGGAACCTGCCGCGCAGGGCGTCGGCCAACGGAGCCGCCCCCGACCTCTGGTCGGTGGTGAACGGGGTCCGTCGCACGGTCGGTGAGGTGGCCGGTCTCGCGCCGGCGTCGCTGCGCATCGCCCGCACCGCGATGGGGCAGCACGACATGCGGTTTCCGTACGAGGCGCCCCGCACCATGCTGAACGTCCCGATCGGTGGCGCGCGCCGGTTCGCCGCGCAGTCCTGGCCGCTCGAACGGATCCACGCCGTGCGGAAGGCGGCCGGGGTCAGTGTCAACGACGTCGTAATGGCCATGTGCGCCGGAGCGTTGCGTGGGTACCTCGAGGAACAGAATGCGCTGCCCGACGAGCCGCTGATCGCGATGGTTCCGGTGTCGCTGCGCGACGAGCAGAAGGCCGACGCCGGCGGCAACGCGGTGGGGGTCACGTTGTGCAACCTGGCGACGGACGTCGACGACCCGGCCGAGCGTCTGACGGCGATCTCCGCCTCCATGTCCCAGGGGAAGGAACTGTTCGGCAGCCTCACCTCGATGCAGGCGCTGGCGTGGTCCGCGTTCAACATGTCGCCGATCGCCCTGACACCGGTGCCGGGGTTCGTCCGTTTCACGCCGCCACCGTTCAACGTGATCATCTCCAACGTCCCGGGGCCGCGGAAGACCATGTACTGGAACGGGTCCCGGCTGGACGGCATCTACCCGACGTCGGTGGTGCTGGACGGGCAGGCACTCAACATCACGCTCACCACCAACGGCGGCAACCTCGATTTCGGTGTCATCGGGTGCCGCCGCTCGGTGCCGAGCCTGCAACGCATCCTCCACTATCTGGAGACGGCTCTGGGTGAACTCGAGGCGGCATTGCTCTGAGACGCAGTCTTTTCAGCGCCGAGCCGACTCCTGCTCGACGAGTGCCCGCCGCGACTCCTCGTGGAGCACTCCGAGCAATTCGTGTTCGACGTCCGCGAACTCGGGCGACGTCACCATCGACAGTTCGCGGGGACGGGGCAGGCCCACCGTCACCTCCCGCCGCACGGTGGCGGGCCGCGCGGACAGCACGACCACCCGGTCCGACAGGTAGACGGCCTCCCGGATGTCGTGGGTGATCATCAGGACGGTCCACCGGTAGCGCTGCCACACGTCCTGCAACCAGGTCTGCATCTCGGTGCGGGTCAACGAATCCAGGGCGCCGAACGGCTCGTCGAGCAACAGCACCGGACGGTCCTGGACGACGGTCCGCAGCATCGCGGCACGCTGTCGCATCCCGCCGGACAGCTGACTGGGACGGGCGTCCTCGAATCCGCCGAGACCGAACACGGAGAACAATTCCCGGGCCTTGTCCCGCGCCTGCTTCTTCGGCACGCCCTGCACCTCGAGTCCGAGGGTGGTGTTGTCGAGGACGGTGCGCCACGGGAACAACAGGTCCTTCTGCGGCATGTACGCGCATTTCGCGGGACCACTCCCCGCGGGGCGCACCGGTTCGCCGCCGATCGTGACGGTGCCGGAGTCCGGTTGGTCGAGACCGGCGAGCATGGAGAACGCGGTGCTCTTACCGCACCCGCTGGGGCCGATCACCGACACGAACTCACCCGGTTCGACGGTGAACGAGACGTCGTCGAGGACGGGCCGGATGCCGCCGCGGACCGGGAATCCCTTGCTCAGACCGGACAGTGCGACGCGCGCGGTCTCACTCATGCCGGGCCCTCTCGTTCTTGATCCAGGGGGCGACGACGCGCTCGACCGCGAAGGTGAGCAGGTAGAGGCTGACGCTGATCACGGCCGTCACGAGCACCGCCGCCAGCACGAGGTCGGTGCGGAAGGAGTTCTTCTGCGTCGCCATGTAGATGCCGAGACCGGACGTCGCCCCGACGTATTCGGCGAACACGGCACCCACCACTGCGTACGTGATGCCGATGCGCAGGGCGGTGAAGAACCGGGGGATCGCAGACGGAAGCCGCACGTAGCGGAATTCCTGCCACCGCGAGGCGCCCATGCTGCGCAACAACGCGCCCGCCTCACGGTCGGCCGCGGCGAAACCCTCGATCAGTCCGATCGTCATCGGGAAGAACGTGGCGAGCGCGATCACGAGAATCTTCGGCAGCAGACCGAATCCGAACCAGATGATCATCAGAGGCGCGATCGCGATGATCGGGAGCGTCTGCGACACGACGAACAGCGGGACGAACGCGCGTCGCAGCCACGGCGAGAAGTCCACGAGCACGGCGAGCACCCACGCGCAGAGCAGGGAGACGGCGAACCCGATCAGCGTCACCTGCAGTGTCGCGGAGGCGTGACCGGAGATGGCGTCCCGCGCCCGCCAGCCCTGCTGGACGACCCGCAGCGGCGACGGCAGCACCTGCGGCCGGATCCCGCTGACCGTCACGTACACCTGCCACGCGACGACGAGCAGTGCCACGACCACGACCGCGGGCAGCACCCGCCGCAGCAGCGGGGACGTGCCCGGGGCCGTGGTGCGGAGACTCGGGTCAGGGCTGAGTGAGGTACTCATTGGTGAAATATGTCGACCAGTCGGGTTCCGTGGTCAGCGGTGCCCCGTCGGGGCCGGTGAGCAGGCCGTGCTGGAACAGGAAACCGGAGTACCCCGCCCACTGCTCGGCCGTCTGTGTCCCGACCTTTCCGGAACTGTCCTTCATGTACTCGGAGGACAGCATCTGCTGGCTCTCCCGCACGAGGGACTCGTCCGTGAAGGCGCCGGGGTTGGCGTCGATCAGCATCTGCGCGGCCTCGTCCGGCCGGTCGGCGGCGAACTGGTATCCGCGCTGCAGTGCCTGGACGAACTTGCGGGCCTGCTCGGGATGATCGGCCATCCACTGCTCGTTGCCCTCGATGACGAGCGCGTACGCGTCCGGGAAGCCGTAGTCGGTGTAGTGGAAGTAGCGCATCGGGGTGCCCTGGTGCTCGGCCTCGATACCCTCCCAGCCGAAGAAGGAGACGGTGAAGTCGGCGGTGCCGGAGTACACGGCCTCGTAGGCCGAGGTGCCGAGCGTGACGGTGGTGAATTCGCCCTTGCCGCCGTCGTTCCGGATGATCTGCTTCAGCGTCTCCTCGCCGTCCGGGTCCGCGAACCCGGCGTAGATCTTGCCGTCCAGATCCCGGGGGCGGGTGATGTCGGCGCGATCCGCCTTCACCGCGATGCCCGTCGCCCAGTGCTGCAGCGGAGCCATCACCGACGTGGTCTGTGCGCCCGCGGCCTTCGAGAACGTCGCGGAACTCTGGAAGCTCACCCCGAACTCCGCGTTACCGGCGTCGACCAGGGTGTCGGGCGAGGTGTCGTTGTAGGGCAGCACCTGCACGTCGAGTCCGGCGTCCGCGAACCAGCCTTCCTGCTGGGCGACGAACAGACCGGTGTGGTTGGTGTTCGGTGTCCAGTCGAGTGCGAACCGGATGGTGTCGTCGGACTGCGAGTCACCGGCGCAACCGGTGAGCAGCGAGAGGGCGGAGACCAGGATGACGGCTGCGGTGGCAGCGCGCTTGGTACGAGAGAAGAGTGTCACGACGCCGGCCATTCCTGCTTGTTGAGAGCGGTATCCCAGAACATGAGTTCGTAGCGGCTGGCGATCACGAACGCCTCCGCCATCGCCTCACGCTGGGCGTCGGTCGACGCCTCGGCCGCGGCGTCCACGAGTTCGCGGGCCGTCGCGACGGCGGCGTGGAACTCCTCCGCGTCATAGGTGGTCACCCACTGCGCGTAGGGGTGCGACGGGTCCGCGGAGAGCACGTCGCGGGCGCTGGCCGCGAGCCGGTGCCCGACGTCGGCGTAGATCCAGAAACAGGGCAGTACCGCCGCCGCGGCCACCGCATACGGCTCGGTGGCGGCGACGGCCGTCAGGTAGGAGATGTACCCCAGGCAGGCCGGCGAATGCAGCGGCTCCACGTCCGACTCGGGGAGTCGTCCGCTGGTCAGCAGATTCTGGTGCAGCGTCGCCTCGACCGTGGCGGCCTCGGCGGCCGAGCCCGCCCAGAAGCCGGCCTCGACCGGGCCCGGCGCGTGCGCGGCCACCAGCGAGAGGGCCTTCGCGTACCCGGTCAGGTACAGAAAATCCTGCTCGATGTACGTGCGGAACACGTCCAGCGGCAGCGTTCCGTCGCCGAGTCGGCGCAGGAACTCGAGTTCGTCGATCGCCTCGCGCAGCACCTTGGTCCGGTCCCACAAGTGGTCCGTGAATCGGGCGTGCTGGCCGGCGCCGGCAGCATCTTGGACAGAGCTATTCACAACGTTGACATCCCTTCGTCAGCATTACCTGAGCAGGTTCCCGGGTGTGTTCTCAGCCCCGCCCGTGCGGAGCACCCCGTGTCAGAACAAGCCGACCCTAGCACCGGCCGTGCCGCGGGCGGAAAGGCCCGGGTCGGTGGACGGGCTCAGCCGGCGAGGAACGCGGCTGCGCTCGGCGGGAGGGGCGCGGGGCCGCGCCGGTAGATCTCCGCGGGCCGGCCGGTCCCGACGACGGCCATGTCGCCGGTGTTCTCGAGGGCCGGCATCATGTGCCGCCGGAACGAGTCCTTCGGCAGGAGGCGTCCGAACACCACCTCGTACACCCGGCGGAGTTCGAGGACCGTGAACGTGTCGCCGGCCAGGCCGGACGGGTCGACGGACCGCGCGTATCGCTCTCTCAGGTCGGCGACGGCGAGGGCGACGACGTCCGCGTGGTCGAATGCCAGCTCCTGCGTCACCCGGTCGTCGTCGACGGTGATCAGCAGCGCGTCGCGGGGGAGCGTCGTGCGGGGCAGCGCGGCGCCGTGCGTCATCGACAGCACCCACCCGCGATCGTCGCGGCCGGGATCGTCGAGCATCGCCAGCTGATGGAATTCGGTGCCGGTCAGGCCGGCCTTGATGCGCAGGCACCGCTCGGCGGCGTCCCGCAGTCGTTCACCCTCGTGGAGGAAGGTGCCGGGGAGGGCGATCCGGCCCGAACGGCGGGGAACCGCAAGCACTTTCAGTTCCGTGCCGTCGACGGTGAGAACGGCGACGTCGACCGCCACCGACGGGCGCGGATAGTCGAGGAGGCTCTTGCCCCCGGGATCGGTCCATGCGGCCACGCACGAATGTTAGCGCACGGTTGATCTATATCGCGTTCGATCGGTCCTGCCTGCTCATCGTTGGTAGTTTGGCGAGAGTCCCGGTACGTGCTGCGTGAGGAGATTCGTCCGTGGAGGTCGACAAGTCCGGCGACACGCTCGTCGTCCGCGCCCGGGACGGCGAGGTGCGTGGCTACCCCGAGGGCGACGTCTACGCGTGGAAGGGCATTCCGTTCGCCGCGGCTCCCGTCGGTGAACGGCGGTTCCGCGCGCCGGTCCCGCCCGCACCGTGGGAGGGTGTGCTCGACTGCGTCGACTTCGGCCCGATGGCGCCGCAGGGGCACGGCACCGCCGTCCCCATCGATGCGGGACTCGAAATGGACGAGGACTGCCTGTCCGTCAACGTCTGGGCCCCGAGACCCGGCGGCACCCCCCGGCCGGTGATGGTGTGGATCCACGGCGGTGCCTACTGCCTGGGAACCGCAGCTCAGGGCATCTACAACGGGCGCATCCTGTCCACCCTCGGCGACATCGTGCTGGTCTCGTTCAACTACCGGGTGGGAGCGCTCGGCTTCCTCGACCTGTCGTCGTTCTCGACGGCCGGGCGGGTGTTCGAGACAAACTGCGGGCTGCGCGATCAGGTCGCCGCCCTCGAGTGGGTGCGCGACAACATCTCGTCGTTCGGCGGCGACCCGGACGAGGTGACGGTGTTCGGGGAGTCGTCCGGAGCCGGGTCGATCACCACGCTGATGACGTGCCCGAGCGCGGACGGGCTGTTCCACCGTGCGATCGCCCAGAGCCCACCCGCCACGTCGGTCTACGGGAGCGAGCGGGCGGCGACCGTCGCGAAACAGTTCCTCGACATCCTCGAGGTGGAACCCGCGCAGATCGACACCCTGCTGCACCTTCCGTACCGCACGGTCATCGAGGCCAGCGACACACTCGTCAACGAGGTGCCGACGCGGATCCCGGGCACGCTCGCGATGGCGCCCGTCGTCGACCGCGACTTCCTGCCCCGCTACCCGGTGGCCGCCTTCCAGAAGGGCTACTCGCACCGCATCCCTCTCATCATCGGTTCCAACAAGGACGAGTCGTCGATCTTCAAATTCATGAAATCGCCGCTGCTGCCGGTCACGTCGGATTCGGTGCAGGAGATGTTGAGGGCGATCGCGGCCGATCACCCCGAACTGCCCGCGGCGCGCCTCGCCGACATTCTGTCGGTGTACCCGGACCGCGGAAAGCCGAAGGGCGCGCTCGCGATGTCGCGGGACGCCGCGTTCCGGATGCCCGCCCTGTGGGTGGCCGACGCCCACAGCCGGCACTCACCGACGTGGATGTACCGGTTCGATCAGGCCACGCCGATGCTCAAGGCCGCGCGCATCGGAGCCGGGCACGCCACCGAACTCCCGTACGTCTTCGGCAATTTCGACACCCTCAACATCGACCCGACGTTCTGGCTCGGCGGCCGGAAGACGGCGCTCGAGGTGTCGGGCCGGATCCAGCGCCGGTGGCTCGCGTTCGCGCGGCACGGTGTCCCCGCCGCGCTGGACGGGTCCAAGCACTGGGCCCCCTACGACGAGGAGAACCGCTCGACGCTGCTGATCGACGGCGCGGACACCCTCGTGAAGGACCCGGACCACGAGATGCGGATCGCCTGGGGCAACGACGTCATGGGATTCAACTGACGGGCACCTTGTCGTCCAGTTCCTTCAGCACGGGCAGCGCGAAGCAGGCCAGCCCGATGATCAGGACCGGGATCGCGAGCACGAAGAACGTCGGCTGGATACCCCACTTGTCGAGGATCGGACCGGCCAGCAGGTAACCCAACGGACCCGCGGCGTACGCGGTGGACGTCATGACCCCGGTGACCCGTCCGCGCATGTGCTCCGGACTGCGAGTCTGCATGGCGTAGTTGGCTATCGGGCCGACCGGACCGAACACGAGACCCTGGAGGAGTGCCAGCGCCAGAATCGCCCACAGCGGCGGCAGGAACGCCATCGCGACCATGGCGGCGCCCAGCACGGTCACCGCGACCACCATCAGCGTCCTGCGCGACACGAACGGCGCGAGCGGTCCGTACGCGAGGGCGCCCACCACACCGCCGATGCTGAGCGCCATCAGGACCGAACCGAGTTGCGCGGGCTTGTCGAGTTCGGTGAAGTACACCGGGAACACCACCGATTCGACGGGCATGTACAGCGCGACCACCGCCATGTCCACGAGAGCGATCGTCCGCAGGAGCCGGTTGTGCCACACGAACTTCAGTCCCTCGAGCGTGCCGTGCCAGATGGACGTCGGGCGCGTGGAGGTGTCGGGTCTGCCGGCGTTCTCCAGTCGCAGGAACGCGATGGTCACCACGGACAGCACGAAGCCGACGGCGGTGACCCACAACGTGTTCACCGCACCCACCGTGGCGATGAGGACGCCGCCGATGCCCGGTCCGACGAGATACGCCATGTTGTAGTTGGCCTCGTAGAGGCTGTTCATCCGGTCGAGTGACCACCCCGCGGACTTCGTGGCGGCGGGCAGCATCGACTCCCGCGCCGCGATTCCGGCCGGATCGAACGCGGCGCCGATCGCGGCGAGGACGGCGATCACGGTCACGGTGAGGCCCGTCGTGTTCGCGATCACCGGGATGGCCGCCACGGACAGGGCAGACAGGCAGTCGGAGATCATCGACGTGCGGCGACGTCCGAACAGGTCGACGAACGTGCCCGCGAACAGGCTCGACAACAGCAGCGGGAGGGTGGCGGCGCCCGCGACGATCGCGGCGTCGGACGCGCGACCGGTCCTCTCGAGCACGAGCCAGGGCAGCACGACGATCGCGATGCCGTTGCCCGTGGACGAGAACAGCGTCGCGAGGTTCAGGAGGATCAGGGGCCCGAACCGGCGAGTCACAGCCGTCTCGGTGGCGGTCACGGCAAGGGTCCTCTGGTCGGCTCGATCGGTGGTCCTTCGACGCTAACAGCGAGGTCGTGGCCACCGCGAGCGAATTTCGGCCGCTACTGGTTGCGTTGCAGGGTCAGTTCGGCGAGGGTGCGCGCTCCGTCGCACGGGTCGCCGGTGCCCGACCGCTGCTGCACCCACCACGTGATGACGCCGGAGTAGGCGGCGGTGATCCCGCACGTCGCCAAATCACCAGGACGCCGGGCGCTGAACGCCGACGTGCCCGCGATCGACGTGGTTTCCACCTGGTAGCCCAGCTGGTCCGCCACACTTCGCTCCCGTTGCAGCGAGTTGTTCTCGAACCAGCCGAACGTGACGTCGATCGATCCGGCGGCGGACGACACCGTCCACATGCACACCGCGCCGAAGAAGTACTGGTCGATGCCGGCGCCGTGGAGGGTCTCCGCGATCTTGTCGTTGGGGACCGCATCGCACTCGCGGAGGAGTTTGTCGAACTGCGGCGAGCCGTCTTCTTCGGAGGCGGCCGCGCCCTCGGGCAGCGGACTGCCGGTGACGGAGGTGCCGCAGCCGGCGAGAACCACCGCCGACGCCACCGCCGCGGCGAGCCGGCGTGCGCCGCTCACTTGACCTTCTCCAACGTCAGCCGGCCGAGCGCGGTCGGGGCCGCGCACGGATCGGACGGTGCGGTGCCGGTGCCGTAGCGGACCAGCCAGTGCACGAAGTCGGAACCCGTGCCGAGCGCGACCTCGCAGAACCCGACGTTCTGCGAGGAGAACCCGCGGTGCCCGGCGATCTCGAGGTCGTGGACCTCGTGACCGATGCCCTTGGCCACCGACCGTTCCCGGTCGATGGGGCTGCCGCGGTACCAGGTGAACATCACGTACCGTTCGCCGCCGTCCGCTTCCCACCGGCACTTGATGCCGTTGCGCGATACCGGGGTGAGCCCGGTGATCCCGGCCCGCTCGTACACCTCGGCGTCGGTCAGCGAGCCGCATTCACCCACGAACGCGCCGGGCTGCGCGGACACCGACGTGGTCGGCGCGGACGCCGCCGGATCGGACTCGGAACCGTCGCCGGAACCGCAGCCGGCCAGCACGACCGCCGCGGCGACCAGACACGTCGCACGGACGGTCAGGACCGGATCAGACGAGCTCCGCATAGCTCGGATTCTCGGCGATGTACTTCTCGACGTACGAGCACGAGGGAATCACGGTGAGTCCGCGGGCCTTCGTGTCGTCGAGGGCGGCCTTCACCACTTCCGCGGCCAGACCCTGACCGCGGAACTGCGGGTACGTCACGGTGTGGTGGAAGTCGCGGGCACCGTTCCGCTCGAAGTAGTCGGCGTATCCGGCCAGCTGGCCGTCGAGGTAGACCTCGAACCGGGATTCCGACACGTCGTGCTCCACCGTGGCCGCCACAGACCGCTCCTCTGCTCGTGTGGCGTGCGCGCTGTCCCGCGCACGCTGTCACTCGCAGATTACCGTCAGTCCGCGAGGTTGGTGCGCAGCAGCATGACGTTGTAGTCCGACCAGGTGGTGGCCAGGAAATACAGATCGGATCCCTGCGACCACGGGTGCATGTACGCGCCGTACAGCTCCGGCACGTCCCGGCTGCTCACCAGCACCTCGGGTTCGCTCCAGCCGGATTCGAGGTGGTCGGACCGGCGCATGACCACCGAATTGCCGGCATCGGTGTACATCGCCACGAACTGGCCGAGGTACTGGTTGAACTGCACCGACAACTCGCTGACGGGTCCGGGGATGACCGGTGCGGCGACGGTGGCGTTGGCCTTCACCCACGCCTTGCCGTCCCAGTACTCGTACAGCGTGAGATTCCGGATGTCCGCTTCCTTCACCCGCGACAACCGGGCGTCGCCGGAACGACCCGACGGCGTGCCGAACCCGTAGACGAATCCGTCGTGCTTGACGTACGAGCCCATCTGGAAGTTCTCGGCGCCCGTGCCCGGCACGTTGGGTCGCAGCGTCAGGGGGTCGGCGACCCAGTTCTCGCCGTTGTCCACGGAGTACGCGATGCCGGACGCGTTGGTGTCCCACTCGCCGGGCGCGCCCCAGCTCCGCACCGACATGTAGTCGATGTACTGCGTCGCGCCGGGACCCTCGCCGACCGAGATGCCGGTGGTGGGGATGACGGTCTGCTCCACACCCGGGATCTTCTTGCTCTGGATGATCTCCTTGGAATGGTTCGGAGTATCGATCGGGGAATTGTCGATGCCCATCCCGTCGGTGAGGTCCTTGTCGGAGCTGCGCAACAGGATGTTGCTGCGCCAGTCGCCGACCAGACCGCACAGCGGGTTGTCGCTCAGTCCGACGGTGTCACCGAACGCGGTGAGGACTTCACCTCCGCCGTTGTCCCACATGATGCCGAGGTCGGTGCCGAGCACCCGGAACCTGCCGATCGTGTCGTTGGAGCTGCGCGGCCCGGTGATGTGCGCGATAGCCTGAGTTTTGCCACGCAGCTCGGGAAGGCGACCATCGCTTCCGTTGAGCCAGGGAATGGGGTTGATGCCCTGGTTCGAGCCGCTCGATCCGAGGCTGCCGGTTCCGCCGAGGCACGGCGCCGCCGTCGCAACTGGTGGCGTCATGGTGAAAAACGTGCAGGTAGAAGCGAGTAAGGCGGGCATCGCCAGGGAGGCGACACGGCGGAGTCTGGTCACGAGCGCACCTCTCTGCGACGAATCGAGTCGGGTCCGGTCACGCTAGCAATACCTCACCTGTCACACCAGTCCCTAGGGTAACCATTGGGTCTCGCACCCGGAACGGGTAGCTACAGGATCGCTCCGGGGTTGAGGATCCCCAGCGGGTCCAGTGCGTTCTTGATCCGCTGCGTCAATTCCATGACGTCCGGGCCCAACTGGTCGGGCAGCCAGGCCTTCTTCAACCGGCCCACTCCGTGCTCGCCGGTGATCGTGCCGCCGAGAGAGAGTGCGAGGTCCATGATCTCGCCGAAGGCCAGATGCGCACGCTCGGCCATCGCGGCGTCCTCGGGGTCGAACACGATGAGCGGGTGCGTGTTTCCGTCGCCGGCGTGCGCGATCACCGCGACCATCACGTCACGCTCGCGGGAGATGGCCGCTATTCCCTCCACCAGCGCAGGCAGTTTCGGGAGCGGAACGCCGACGTCCTCGAGGAGCAGGCTGCCGAGTCTCTCGACGGCGGGGATCGCGAATCGTCTTGCCGCGGCGAAGGCTTCGCCCTCCTCGGGGTCGTCGGTGGTGAAGACCTCGGATGCGCCGTTCACCGTGCACGCGTCGGCCATGACGGAAATCTCTTCGGCCGCAATCGCACCGGGCGCATCCGAGCGGGCGATGAGCATCGCCTCCGCCGTCCGGTCCAGGCCCATCTTCAGCGCGTCCTCGACGGCGCCGATCGAGGCGCGGTCCATGAATTCGAGCATCGACGGCCGCAGCGTGCGGGTGATGGCCAGCACCGTGTCGGCGGCGGCCTGGACGGAGGCGAACGATGCGACGAGGGTGCTCGACGGCGGCTGGGCCGGGATCAGCCTGAGCGTCGCCTCAGTGACGATGCCGAGGGTTCCCTCGCTCCCGACGAACAGCTTGGTCAGCGACAGGCCGGCCACGTCCTTCAGCCGCGGCCCGCCCAGGCGTACGTCCGTCCCGTCCGCGAGGACGACGCGCAGCGCGAGGACGTAGTCGGTGGTGACGCCGTACTTGACGCAGCACAGCCCGCCGGCGTTGGTCGCGACGTTGCCGCCGATCGAGCACATCTCGAACGACGACGGATCCGGTGGGTACCAGAGCCCGTGCTCGGCGGCCGCGGCCTTGACCTCCGCGTTGAGCAGTCCCGGTTCGACGACGGCGATCCGCGTCACCGGGTCCACCTCGATCCGTCGCATGTGTTCGGTGCTGACCACCACGCAGCCCGCCACGGCGGTGGCGCCGCCGCTGAGCCCGGATCCCGCTCCGCGCGGGATCACGGGGACCCGGTGCTCGGTCGCCCAGCGCATCACCACCTGGACTTCCTCGGTGGTCGTGGGGCGGGCGACGGCGAGGGGGAGGACGGCGTCGGGATCGCGCGCCCAGTCCTGGCGGTAGGAGACCAGGACGTCGGGATCGGTGACGAGGCGCCCTTGGGGGAGCGCGGCGGCGAGCGTCGCGAGTGCGTCGTCGGTGACCGTCATCGTGACTCCTGAAATGCGGGTGTCGGGCGCCCCGACGGTAACCCAGCGGGCCACGGGTGTCCTCGAATTGGTCAAACGTCCAACTGAACCGATTCCGACCCCGTTGTTCGGATATCGCTCCAACCTGGACGTTCGGTGCAGAAGCGAGACCCCACTAGTCCATCTGTTAGTTACTTACGCGTAGGAGTCTCACGATGTGGGATCAGGGGGGTGAATTTTTTCGGGGGTCCCGGCGATGGGGTATGCAAGCGGGTCCGGAGGAGAAAATGCAGGTAGGGGCGTCCCGAGAACCGTGGAGACCCGGACAAATCGGATGTAACACAGGTCACATTCGTCACTCTGTTACCGGATCGTATCGACCAGGCAATGCAAAAACTCACTTCTACGGGTTAGCGTCTTGCATCGTCAAACACCGGCGAGGCGTTACACCCAAACGGAGATTCTCACGAAATGTGAGCTAGAACACGGTTGGGGCCGGGTTTTGCCGCACCGACCCTGGAAGGACCCGCACCGATGAATGCACTCCACCGAGATCCCAGCAGCTACATCTCCGCGATGTTCTCGTACGAGTTCCTCGACGGTGGCATCGACTACGATTCCATCGAACAGATCCATCGTGGCGAGTTCGACGAATGGATCTTCGCACTGGCCGGTTCGGGATTGTTCACCAACGAGGAAGTTCGGTCCATGGTGCAGGAATGGCGCCTGAACCCGAAGACCCTCCTGAACACGCTCCTCGCCGACGCGGACGAAGTCACCGCCAAGCGCTGCGAGGTCACCTGGGCCGCACTCGACCGCGTCGCCCCGTTCGCTCCGTCCGTGCCGGTCGCCGTCTTCGGCTGAAGGCCTTCCCGCCGCAGGGCTCGCCGTCGTCACACGAGTTCGGTTGAATCTCCGTTCACGACGATCGCCTGATCGTCCGTCAAGGTGCGGTACTCGATGCCGGCGAGCCTCAAAGCGCTGACAGTGCGCCGAACGGCTGCCGCGTCCTCCAAGGGCACGGCGTCTTCGGCCCCTGGAAGCTCCGCAGGCGGGTGATGCGGCACGATCGCGAAACTCACCACGCCCAGGCCGTCCCAGAGCGGCTCCATGCCGCAGGTTGCGACCACCTCCGCCGGGTCATCGGAGGAGTCGAGACCGTGCAGCGTCGGAGTCATCACACACGCCCCCGCGCTGTAGCCGGCGTACACCAGCGAATCGCTCAGCAGTAGTTCCGGGATCACCCGGTCCGCCCCGCTCCGGGCCATCTGCGCGCGCAACACGAACGTGTTCCCGCCGCGCACCCACAGCATGCCGAACCCGTCCAGCCGCTCCTTCAGCGCGGCGGAACGCGCATGCCCGTCGCTGCCGATGTAGTCGCGCAGATCCACCTCCTCCGGGGTGAAGCCCAGCCGCGTCAGCGGCATCACGTCACTCACGACCGCAGACGTCCGCGCCGTCCGCGGCCACGCGTCCGCGGCGGCGGCGATCACCCCCACGCGCCCCGGACGGCCGATGAGCGACAGCAGCGGCGCGGGATCCGCCCCGAACCGATACGAGGACAGGAACAGGCGCACCGCGGTCAGATCGTGAACGCGAGGTTGTCGACGATCCTCTTGCCCACGGCGGTGTCGCCGTTCAACGCGATCTCGTCGCGGTGATCCACTGCCGTCGTCCTGCCGCCCGCCAACCGGGTGAACAGCCGGGAGTCGAGGGTCACGGTCGTGGTGGCCTCGGACGGCAGTTCGTCGACCACCGCGGCTCTGCCGTCGACGGCGATGTGGATGTTCCTCGCGAGCGGTCCCGTGAGTTCGAGGGTGATCCGCGACCCGTCCGGAGCCTTGCCGCGCTTGCCGACGAGGAACGCGACGGCGCCGGCGATCTCCTCGAACGCCGTCTCCCCGCGGACGCCTCCCTCGTCGCCCGGCAGCGCGAGTGCGTCCCGGAGGTCGAGCTCGTGCATCCAGCAGTCGAACATGCGGATCCGCATGAAGCGGAGATAAGGCGCCGGGCCGACCGGTGTGGTGGTCTCGGCCTGGAATGCCTCGTCGGTCATCTCGCCCAGTTCCGACCGCCTGCGGGCGACGATCGCCCGGAAACGCTCGAGCATCTCGGGGCCGGAGCACCCCCGCAGTCCCTCGACCCACTCTTCGTTGAACGCACCGATCTCGTTGCGCACGTGCGCGAGGCCACGGACGTCGATGCTGGTGTGCGGCGCGGAGATTCCGGCGAGGAGCGACTCGGTGCCGATGAGATGCGCGGTCACGTCGTGGACGGTCCACCCGGGCAGCGCGGTGGGTGTGAACCACGCGTCGCCGGACAACGACGACAGCACCTCGTCGAGTACGTCCCATTCCTCGAACAATGCGTCGAGGATCGGTTCCTTCTGTAGGGCATTCACGGGTCGTACGCCTCCTTTTGCCTCAACTCTAGGACCTCCCGGCGGGGCGTCCGAGCGTTTTCGCCGCGGGCAGACGAATGCGCCGGTGACGGCGTCGAAGGCCTCCCCGTCCCGGGTTCGGTGTGGTAGACCGATGGTGAGAATCTCCATTAACAAAGGAGTGCGGATGTTTCCTGGAAACTTCGTGGCGACCACCCCGGACAAGCCCGCTGTCATTCGTCCCTCGACGGGGGAGCAGTTGACCTACCGGGAGCTGGACGAGCGGTCCACCCGCCTCGCGCGGCACCTGCGCTCGCTCGGCCTGAAGGTCGGCGACCACCTGGCGCTCGTGTCGAGCAACGACCTCCGGGTCCTCGAGGTGTACTGGGCGGCGCTGCGATCCGGGCTGTACATCACGGTGGTGAACTGGCACCTCACCCCGGAGGAAGCCGGCTACGTCGTGGACGACTGCGGAGCCGAGGTGCTCATCGTGTCCGCCGACGCGGGCGGCGCCGTGCCGCGCGACCCGAACCAGCTTCCCCGCGTCCGCCACCGTCTCGTGTACGGCGGCGAACTCGACGGATTCGACAGCTACGACGACGCCGTGGCGGCGCAGTCGGCCGAACCGCTCGATTCGCAGCCCCGCGGGCAGGACATGCTGTACTCGTCGGGTACCACCGGCAGGCCGAAGGGGATCAAACCCGCCCTCCCCGAGGGCGAGGTGGACACCACGATGGATCCGTACACCGCCGTGTTCGCCCCGATGTACGGATTCGATTCCGACACCGTCTATCTGTGTCCCGCACCCCTGTATCACGCAGCGCCGCTGCGCTTCTGCGGCACCATCACCTCCGTCGGCGGCACGATCGTCCTGATGGACCGATTCGACGCCGAGGAATCGCTGCGGCTCATCGAGGAGTACCGGGTGACCCACAGTCAGTGGGTGCCGACGATGTTCGTCCGGATGCTCAAGCTGCCGAAGGACGTTCGCGACAAGTTCGACGTGTCGAGTCTGAAGGTGGCGATCCACGCGGCGGCGCCGTGTCCGCCCGACGTGAAGCGTTCGATGATCGAGTGGTGGGGCCCGGTGATCCACGAGTACTACGCGTCCACGGAGGGTGCCGGTGCCACGTTCATCGACAGCGCCCAGGCCCTCGCGAAGCCGGGATCGGTCGGCCACGACGGCGTCATGGGCATCGTGCACATCTGCGACGACAACGGTGCGGACGTACCCGTCGGTGACATCGGAACCGTCTACTGGGAGAGAGAGGAACGGCCGTTCGAATATCACAACGACCCGGCCAAGACCGAATCTGCGACGCACCCCGACCATCCGACGTGGACCACGAGCGGCGACATCGGGTACATCGACTCCGACCGCTTCCTCTACCTCACGGACCGCGCCGCGTTCATGATCATCTCGGGTGGGGTGAACATCTACCCGCAGGAGTCGGAGAACGTTCTCACCATGCATCCCAAGGTGTTCGACGTCGCGGTGATCGGCGTGCCCGACGAGGAGATGGGCGAACAGGTCAAAGCCGTCGTGCAACTCGTCGAAGGGGTGGAGCCGTCCGATGCCGTCGCCCGCGAGTTACTCGACTACGTCCGCGACCGGGTGAGTCACTTCAAGGCGCCGCGCAGCATCGACTTCTCCGACGACCTGCCGCGAACCCCCACGGGCAAACTCGTCAAGCACAAACTCCGTGCCCGGTACCTGAATGCCGGATGAATTCCCGCTGAATTCGCGCACGTCACCAGTCCCGCGCCGAACCGCAGCGCGGGCAGGTGCTCGCGGCGTGATCGGTAAGGAACAACCCGCAGTCGGGGCATACGCGGTCGAGCCAGCAGACGGGGTCGCCGCCGAGGTCGTCGTCCGGCTCTGCGATCGGCCGGGCCTCGTAGCGGTCGGTGGTCACAACCGATCCAGCATGTATTCGGCGAGCACCTCGGCGTGACTGTGACTGACGTCCTTCGTCGCGGTCAGAAGAACGATCGGCCGACCCTGTGCGAGTTCCTGCACCCGCGCGACGGCCTTCCGGCCGGTCGGCGAATCGAGCTCGTGAACGTACCGCTCGCGGAACTCACTGAATGCGGCGACGTCGTGCGAGTACCAGTGACGCAACTCCGTCGACGGAGCGAGGTCCTTGGCCCAGTCGTCGAAATGGAACGCGTCCTTGCGGAGCCCCCGCGGCCAGAGCCGGTCCACGAACAGTCGCAGTCCGTCGCCCTCGGTCGGATGGTCGTAGACCCGCTCGACGACGACCGGCGGATCCGCGGTGACGTCCTCCGCGCTCCGTTCCTTCGGTTTGCTCATGGCCGAACCTCCGCTTCCTTGCGGCTGTCTACCGTCAGACTACGACCAAACACCCTGTGACCGGGTTCACAAACGAGCAGAAAGATCTGTGAGAACGACTGTTCGGACTCGATTCAGACGCCTACCCACGGACTTCTCTGTTCCCTACGTCACGCTTTCTCTGGCTACTATCAGCTAACTCAGTCGAGTCGGGGGAAATATTTCCGCTCATCATCGGTTGATCGCCGCTCGTCGCGGCACACACACCATCTACCGCAGGAAGTCGATACATGGATACATCGCAGAGCGCGTCCACTGCGCGCCCGACGGTCGGCGTCGTTCGGGAGTCGAACGACGGTGAGCGTCGAGTGGCGTTGGTGCCGAAAATTGTGGCGTCGTTGATCGCCAAGGGCGTCGACGTGGTGGTCGAGTCGGGTGCCGGATTGGGCGCGCTGATTCCGGA
>NZ_JBHWUE010000025.1:0-110336 GCF_042738615.1 Rhodococcus sp. NPDC059968 | reverse complement strand
CTCGGCGAGAACAGCGTCACCGGCCTCGTGATCCGCGACACCGTCACCGGTGAGACGTCCACGCTGGACGTCACCGGCATGTTCGTCGCCATCGGCCACGACCCGCGCAGCGACCTCGTCAAGGGTCAGGTCGACCTCGACGACGCCGGCTACGTGCTCGTCAAGAACCCGTCCACCGCCACCTCCGTGGACGGAGTCTTCGCAGCCGGCGACCTGGTGGATCACACCTATCAGCAGGCGATCACCGCCGCCGGCACCGGATGTTCCGCGGCGATGGATGCCGAGCGCTGGCTGGCCGAGCGCGGCGACATCACCGCCAACACCGTCGACACCGCGGCCGCCGTCGCGGCGGCCGGGAACTAGAGAGAGCGCGTGATGAGTACACCGTCGGTGTTGTTCGTGTGTGTGAAGAACGGCGGCAAGTCCCAGATGGCCGCCGGGCTGATGCGCCAGGCCGCCGGGGATGCGGTCGAGGTGTATTCGGCGGGAACGAAACCCGGCACCGCCGTCAACGCGTTGTCCGCCGAATCCTTGCTGGAGGTGGGGGTCGACATCACCGGACAGACCCCGACGCTGATCGACCCGCAGCTGGTCCGGGATGTCGATCTGGTGGTCACCCTCGGCCGTGAGGCGCACGTCGACCCGGTGGAGGGCACCCGGTTCGAGAACTGGGACACCGATGAGCCGTCCGAGCGCGGCATCGACGGGATCGAGCGCATGCGCCTGGTCCGCGACGACATCGCCGCCCGGGTCCGCCTACTCGCCGACCAGCTGACCACCACCGAATCCTGACCAGCCTGAGGAGAAACCACTCATGCCCACTATCGAAATTTTCGAACCCGCCCTGTGCTGCAACACCGGCGTCTGCGGCGACGACGTCGACCAGGGACTGGTCACCTTCTCCGCCGACATGGACTGGGTTCGCTCCAAGGGCGGGAACATCGCCCGGTTCAACCTGGCCAGCGAGCCGCTCGCCTTCGCCGAGCGCGAACCGGTCACCGCGTTCCTGCAGGTGTCCGGATCCGAGGGCCTGCCGCTGGTGTTGGTGGATGGGGTGACCGCGCAGACCGGCCGCTACCCCGACCGCAGCCAGCTCGCCAAGTGGGCCGGCATCATCACCGACACCCCGGACACCGTCGCACCGGCCGGGATCACGATGCTCGGGCTCACCGACACCACCGACGCCGGATCCTGCTGTGCCCCCACCGACGACACCGGCACCAGCTGCTGCTGAAAGGCTTTGCCCGCAATGAAGTTTCTTCACACCCCGCCCCGCTTCCTGTTCTTCACCGGTAAGGGCGGGGTCGGGAAGACCTCGATCGCCTGCGCCGCAGCCATTCACCTGGCGCGGGCGGGCAAGCGAGTGCTGCTGGTGAGCACCGACCCCGCCTCGAACGTCGGGCAGGTCTTCGGGATCACCATCGGCAACACCATCACCGACGTCCTCACCGTGCCCGGGCTCTCGGCACTCGAAATCGATCCCGAGCAGGCCGCCGACGCCTACCGGGAACGGATCGTCGGACCGGTGCGGGGGTTGTTGCCGGAGAAGGAATTGGCGGCGATCACCGAGCAGCTGTCCGGGTCGTGCACCACCGAGATCGCCTCGTTCAACGAGTTCACCGCCCTGCTCACCGACCACGACACCGTCACCGACTTCGACCACGTGCTCTTCGACACCGCCCCGACCGGGCACACCATCCGGCTGCTGCAGCTGCCCGGGTCGTGGACCGACTTCCTCAGCGAGGGCAAGGGCGACGCCTCCTGCCTGGGCCCGCTGTCGGGGCTCGAGAAGCAGCGCAGCATCTACGCCGACGCGGTCGCCGCCCTCGCCGATCCGCAGCGCACCCGCCTGGTCCTGGTCACCCGGGCGCAGCGGGCCCCGCTCGCCGAGATCGACCGCACCCACACCGAACTCGCCGACATCGGCCTGAGCCACCAGCACGTCGTGATCAACGGTGTCCTCCCCGAACCGGAGGCCGGGGACGAGCTCGCCGCCGCGATCCATGACCGGGAACAGGCCGTCCTCGCCGCGCTTCCCGCAGCCCTGACCGGTCTGCCGCTCGACCAGGTACAGCTCAAGGCCACCAACATGGTCGGCATCGGCGCACTCGAGACCCTCTTCACCACCGACAGTGATGCGGCAACCGACGCCGTCATCGAGGGTGCGGCACCGTTGCCGGAGGCGCCGCTGTCCGCGCTGGTCGACGAACTCGCCGAAACCGATCACGGGCTGATCATGTGCATGGGCAAGGGCGGCGTCGGCAAGACCACCCTCGCCGCCGCGATCGCCGTCGCCCAGCGCGGCCACCAGGTGCACCTGACCACCACCGACCCGGCCGCCCATCTGACCGACACCCTCGCCGGACACCTCGACGGCCTGCAGGTGTCGCGGATCGACCCCGCCGTCGCCACAGCGCAGTACCGGGACCGGGTGCTGGCCACCAAGGGCGCCGCCCTCGACGAGCAGGGCCGGGCCACCCTCGCCGAGGACCTGGCCTCACCGTGCACCGAGGAAGTCGCTGTCTTCCAGGCGTTCTCCCGGGTCATCCACGAATCCCGGCGTAAGTTCGTCGTCGTCGACACCGCCCCCACCGGACACACCCTGCTGCTGCTCGACGCCACCGGGTCGTATCACCGGGAGATCGCCCGGCAGATGGGTGACAACACGAATTTCACGACTCCGTTGATGCGGTTGCAGAACCCGGAGGAGACGAAGGTTCTGCTGGTCACCCTCGCCGAAACCACCCCCCGGCTCGAGGCCGAAGGCCTGCAGGCCGACCTGCAGCGGGCCGGGATCACGCCGTGGGGATGGGTGGTCAACAACTCCCTCGCCGCCGCCCACCCGAGCTCCGACTTGCTCCGCCGGCGCGCCGCGGTCGAGCTCCCCGAGATCGATGCCGTCACCGCCGCACACCGCCGGGTGGCGATCGTGCCCATGCTGCCGGCCGAACCCGTCGGAGCGCCTGCACTGACCACGTTGACCGCCAGTGGGACCGCCCTCACCCACTGACCTCCACCGGGTTCCCGGCGGCGTTCATCGAACCTTCACTTGCCAGGGTGAATAGATACCCGCCAATGTTGAAGGGTGTCGAAACACACCGGTCCCGAGCACGGGGAACCCGCGTGCACCTCGCTGCTGGTCGGCGAGCCGCTGCAGGCGGCCCCGGCGGCGGAGTTGGCCCGCATGTTCCGCGCCCTCGGCGATCCGGTCCGGCTGCGGATCCTGAGCATCGTCGCCAACCACGCCCATGGTGAGGCGTGTGTGTGCGACATCTCCAGCACCTTCGACCTCACCCAACCCACCATCTCCCACCACCTCAAGGTGCTGCGCGAAGCCGGTCTGCTCGACAGTGAGCGCCGCGGAACCTGGGTGTACTACCGGGTGATTCCCGCTGCCGTGCACACTCTTTCGGCGGCACTCGGAGCGGATGCCGTGACCGGCGTCCTCGCCGATGCCGGGGTGAGCGCAGGCTCGCCGTGACCCGCCCGCCGCAGACAGTGCCGGCAATGCCGGCATTGCCGCCGTTGGCGCGCCGACTGCTCGCCGAATTCCTAGGGACCGCCCTGCTGGTGACGGTGGTCGTCGGGTCCGGGATCGCCGCGCAGCAGCTCTCCTCCACCGATACCGGGCTGCAGCTGCTGGAGAATTCGACGGCGACGGTGTTCGGTCTCGCCGTGCTGATCGTGATGCTCGGGCCGATCTCCGGAGCCCACTTCAATCCGGTGGTCTCGGCCGCGGATTGGCTGCTCGGCCGCCGCCGTGGCACCGGGATGACCGGATCCGCCGTCGGTGCCTATGCGCTTGCGCAGATTGCAGGCGGTATCGCCGGGGCGGTGCTGGCGAACGTGATGTTCGATCTGTCCGCCTTACAGATCTCCAGCAAGGAGCGGATCACGGCGGGGCACGTGGTGGGCGAGGTCGTCGCCACCGCGGGGCTGATCCTGCTGATCTTCGCGCTCGCGCGCACCGGCCGGGCCGCGCTGTCCGCCGCTGCGGTCGGCGCCTACATCGGGGCCGCATACTGGTTCACCAGCTCCACCTCGTTCGCCAACCCGGCGGTGACCATCGGCCGAATCTTCTCCGACACCTTCGCCGGCATCGCACCCTCCTCCGCGCCGCTGTTCGTGGCGGCACAATGCGTCGGGGGCCTGATCGGTCTCGCCCTGGTGGTGGTGCTCTATCCGGACGCCACGGCCACCGCCGACAACGCCGTCGTGCCGCACGGCCACCGCCCCGCCCGGCAGCCCGCGGGCCCGGCCCATCCCGGTGACCCGGACCCCCGCCGGGATCGCCCCGGACCCGGGTAAGCCCGGACCGCCCGGCCGCTCAACACCGAACGGGCACAGGTCAGTTGGTGACCTTCGTGTTCAACTCGTCGAGCTCGGACAACGCTGCCTCGAGCTGATCGTCGGTGAGCGGAATGAAGCCCGCCTCCTCGACGATCTTCGTGTTGGAGCGCAGGTAGAAGTCCGCGAAGGAAACGACCTGGGGCTTGGTGAGGGCGGCGTCGGAGACGTAGATGAACAGCTCCCGGGTGAGCGGGGTGTAGCTGCCGTCCCGGGCGCTCTCGGACGACGGCGCCACGCACCCACCGCCCCCGTCGATCTTCACCGCCTTGACCTTGTCGGGATTGGCCTCGACATCGGAGTAACCGAAGTACCCGAGCGCGCCCTTGGCTCCGGCCACTCCCTCCACGGTGACGTTGTCGTCCTCGGTCGCGGCGTAGTCGGTGCGGCTCGCCCCTTCCTGCCCGTTGACGGCCTGGGTGAAGTAGTCGAAGGTTCCCGAGTCCGTGCCCGCCCCGAACAGCGACAGTGGCTCGTTCGGGAACGACGGATCCACCTGATTCCAGTTGGTCACCGTCGACCCCGGCGCCCACATGGTGTTCAGCTGCGCGACCGTCAAACAGTCGGCCCAGTCGTTGTCGGGGTTGATGACCACGCTGAGTGCGTCGTTGGCGACCGTGAGCTGACTGAACGCGATCCCCTTCGCCTCGCACACGGCGGTCTCGTCGCCCTCGATCGGCCGGGACGCATCGGAGATGTCGGTCTCGCCCGCACAGAACTTCATGAACCCGCCGCCGGTGCCGGAAGTGCCAACCGTGACGTCGGTGTCGGGATGCTCGCCCATGAACAACTGCGCTGCTGCGAGCGCCAGGTGAGGATGCCGAAGGCGCGTTCGGAGGAGATGCCGTAGACGAGCATGAGTGCCCCCTTGGCCTGCTCGATCACCGCCCGCGATTTCTCGAGTTCGGCGACGGCTTCGTCGAGCGCCGCGTTGAATCCGCGGGGGTCGGTCTCCAACGTTTCGGTGACGTCGATGTAATACCCGGATGTCCCGATGACCTGGTCGTTCTCGTCGAGCATTCGGTCGCCGACCACGATGACGTGGTGGATCCGGCGATCGGTGCCGACGATGCGGTGCTTGCTGCTGAACGGCGCACCGGCGTGGATCATCTTGTCGAAGAGCGCAGCGACCTGCGCGTGGTCATCTGAATGCTTGTGCGAGAGCAGAAGCTCGGTGGTGGGGATGATTTCGCCCGGTCGGTAGCCGTGCATCCGCGCGACGGGATCCGACCATTCCCAGCGTTGGCCGGATCCGGGTGTCGGCGCACACCTGCTCGAGATGGGCGGAGGTGAAGTCGGCGCCGTGGTCGCTGTAGAGCACGTCCGGCAGCCCGCACACCGCCCACCGCGGGTCGGTCTTGCGCCAGATCGCCTGCCGCAGCGCCAACGAGGTCTGCAGCGCGGACGGGTCGCCGAGGAACACGGTGTATCCGGCGACCGCACGGCTGCGGTCGTCGAGGATCGTCGTCAGCCACGGCCGGACCGGTGTGCCGGCCGCGTCGAGGATCATCAGATCGAGTTCGGTGTGGTCGGCCTGCCAGACCTCGTTCGGGCGGGCCGCCTCGCGGCGATAGACCAGCTCGAATCGGTCCCGGTAGGCTGCCGCGCCCTGATGGGCCAGGGTGGCCAATCCCGGATCGAGCCCGCCGACGATCGTGCGCACGGTCTCGTAACTCGGTGCGGGCCAGCCCCGCTGGTCCGCGATCGTGGTGACGGTGCGGTGGATGTGCGCGGTCGACGGCTGCGGCCGGCGCAGCGCCAGTCCCTCGACCAGCTCGACGCACTCGCTGGGCAGCGTGCTGGTGCCGCGGTCCGCGCGCGGACGCCGGGCCAGCGCGGCCGGCCCACCCGCCCGGTAGGCGGCGAGCCAGCGGCGGGCGGTTCGGACCGACACCCCACCGGCAGCCGCCGCCCGCGTCAGCGGGACGCCGTGCTCGAGATGCGGGCGCAACACCGTCATCGGATCGGCCCGACCCCGGCCCGAGGTGCTCATCGAGCCGGGCCGGTAACAGCACCGCGCGCGCCGCCGGCGGAGACCGCCGCGCTCAGGTGCCGGTAGATGGTCGGACGGGTCACCCCGAACTCGGCGGCGATCTGCGCCACGGTGTATCTGCGTTTGCCGTCGTCGCCCGTCTCCTCGTACATCGCCCGCGCCAGGGCGACCTGACGGGGCCCGAGCTTCGGCTTCTGGCCACCGGTACGGCCGCGGGCGCGGGCCGCGGCCAACCCCTCGGCCGTTCTTTCCGAGAGCAAGGCATGCTCGAACTCCGAGATAGCCCCCAAGACTGAGAAGAACATCCGCCCCGCCGCCGTCGAGGTGTCGACCCCCTGATCGAGCACCACCAAATCGATCCCGCGCTCCTGAAGCATCGCGGACAACTCGATCAGGTTCGCCAACGACCGCCCCAACCGGTCGAGTCGGGTGATCACCAGTTGGTCGCCACGCCGGGCGACCACCAGTGCCTGGTCCAGGCCCGGGCGATGCGCGAGCACTCCGGAGGCGGTGTCGGTGAAGATTTGCTCGCAGGCGGCCGCGCGAAGCGCGTCCTGCTTCGCTTCGGGGTGTTGATCGCGGGTGGAGACCCGGGACAGGCCGATCCGCACCCGTTCAGCGTAAAACGAACCACCGAGCGCGTGCCATAGCCGCGGACACGGGAAACGTGACACCCGCGACCTGGGGAAACGGTCTCGGGTTCGGGGTGTCTCGCGAACCATCGTTTCCATGACATAGAGCCGGGGGACGGTTGAGTCTGAGGGGGTGCTCGGGTCAGGTCGCTTCGCTGTGGTCGGGTCCGATCACGGCCCGGGCGGTGGCGGCAACGGCGGGGTTCAGGCCGGTGAGCCGGCCGTGGTGAGTCTTTCCGGAGAGAAGTTCGAGGACGTCGAGCGTGGGGCTGGCGACGGCGACTCGGTCGGGGAACGGACTGCCCTGGACGCGCCAGCCAAGGCTCAGCAACAGGTTTCGGATCTCGCGCTTCCATTCCTCGGCCGCGATGCCGCTCCCGACGACGGCGAGTGCCAGCCAGCCCGCCTGTCGGTCGAACTCGGTCCGGCCCACCGGCAGTCGGGAAAGGATGTGCCGCCACAGTGCCAGTGGCTGGTCGCGGCACCGACCGGCGAGCGCGGTCGGCGCCAGTCGGCCTTTCCGCACACTCACCAGGCCGAGCGCTCGCGCGCTGTCGCGGAGCTGCGCGACCGGCCACGTGAGGTCCTCGCGGTTTGCCTTGCCGATCCACCATCCGGTGACGCCGGCCCGCTCGGCGAGCTGCTCGACCAGCGCCGGCGGAAGGTAGCCGGCGTTGGTCAGCCGAACCCCGTCGCCGATCAGGTCAAGCAGTGTGACGTACGGCTCGATCAGGCGTGCGGCGTCTGTCTCGCTCACCTCGACCGCGGTGCGGAACGCCGACCGTGCCAGCACCTGCGTGAGCGCCCGGTTGCCGCCCCGCTCCAGTTGCTCACGCAGTGCGGCCAGCTCCCCGGCCACCGGGGCCGGCGCGGCCACCGCCGCCGCGAGGGCAATGTTGGCCTCGTCGACGTCGAACCGGTCGGGGTGCCAGTCGAGCGGCAGCCAGTCGCGGGCGTGGCCGGCGTCCTCGAACGGGGGCGGGACGGACGACGGGTCGCACCCGCCCCGCACCCACGCCGCCAGCTCCGTGTAGTCCCAGATCCCACCGCAATCCTCGGGTGGGCAGGCCATCCGACCGGCGGTGCAGCGCGCCTCGGTGGGCGGCTCGTCGATGACCGCCTCCACTGCGAGCACGTGGTCCCAGCCGTCCCCGAAGTCGTAGTCGTACCAGAGGCGGTCACCCGTGCCCGTCAGCACCTGATCGAGCCGGACGCTGGCTTCGGGCACGCCGTCCTCGCCCTCCTCGACGTCGAACGGCGTGACGAAGTAGGGCGACCGGTGATCGCTGCCCGTGCGGAACCGGTGCAGGTGGCCGTCGAGCCATCCCATCGCGGCCTGGATCACCAGGTGCAGCTGGTCGAGGGGGAGATCGCCGGGCAGCTCGAGCCGCCGCCACACCGGCGGCTTGGCACCGACCAGGTCGAGCCGGACCCGAAAGCCGCGGATGCGGGTCGGCGCATCACCGACAGTGGGGTCCGGGACTCGCAGCGCACTCTCGACCGACGCCATCGAGCGATCCGCCCCGACCGCGGCCAGGAATGTCTGTTGCTGCTGCGGGGTCAACTCGGCGATGAGCTGCTCGGCGAGCCGTCGTAGGTCGTCGGAGGTCGGCACGACCCCAGTCAACCATCGACCGCGAACGGCCGTGCCCAGCCGATGCATGAACCACCCTGAATTGGAGCCACGACCTGCGCCAGCGAGGCATTGGTTTCCGGAACCTGGCCGACCCGATCCGGATTGGCTCGTCGAATCCGGATGATCCGCTGGGCCAGCTGGCGGTGGTGCTGCCGGCCCTGTTCGGGCAGATGGAACGCACCTACGCGGTCGAGAGGGCCGCGCCCGCACGGCCACCGAATAGGGTCCCCCCGTCGGCCGACCCAGCGTGGTCACCGACGCCCAACTCGCCCACGCCACCGTCGGGACCTCCCCCGCACGTGCCGATCTCCCCCACCCGTCTGGCTATCCGAGATCGCCGAGATGCTCGGCGTCGCATGCTCGGCCGTGTACCGCCGCCTGATGACACCGTGCCAAATAGCGTCGGCAAAAACGAGCCAGACAGCGCTGGGAGTCACATCGTAGCGGTTGTCGGATAACCAACTATTCTCGACAACACCTTCTGGATGAACGGAATGGGGCTGCGCCTGAAGACGGACGTGCACCCGTTCAGCGGCCCCCGCGGCAATGGAATGTCACCGGACGGCGATATCGGGTTCGCGCTGGTCAGCGGGTTTCGATCGCTGGCCTGGTCCGATTCCGGATCAGCAGGAGGGCACGGAGAACTGTACCGAGCTCTTGCCCTGCAGATGGGGTTGGATGAGTTCGGTGATGAGGCGTTGGTGTTCGGGCGAGGTCATGTACGCGGTGAGGGCATCGTGGTCGGTGAAGACACAAGAGACGGCGTAGTCCGCGTTTCCGGATCGAACCCGCAGGTCGGGGCCGTGCCGGTAGGATTCGATGCCGGCGGCCGCCGCCGACAGAGCGTCGAGGGATTCGCCGAGCGCCGTCAGTGTCTCGGCGGAGATGTCCGATGTGAAGGTGAAGGTGACGACATGACCGATGGGCATGGGAGGCTCCTTAGCCGGTTCGCAGTGCAGGGGTGGTCGCGGAATGCGGTTCTTCGGTCGAGTTCGGAGGTTCCGCCCCAGACCCCGTAACCTTCGCGGGTCGAGAGCGCATACTCTCGGCACTGGTCGAGCACCGGGCAGCGGAGACAGATGCGTTTCGCCTCCCGTTCGCGTCGGACCCGAGGGCCTTTCGGTTCGTCCTCGGGGGCGAAGAACAGGTAGGGGTCCATCGAGCGGCAGAGGGCGTGCAGGCGCCACGCCCATGTGTCGTGGACCGGTCGGACGGGATTCGATGCGCGGGTCATCACTATCTCCCAGGTCGTACAACGGCAACGAGCGTGTTGAAAGGTGCGGCCCGGGATTCGACCACCGAATCCCGGGCCGCACCGATTGGTCCGTGCCTGCGGGTGAAGAGGCGCTCCGGTCGCGGCACGGACCCGTTCTCGGTGGGCAGGGCGTATTTCGCACAGATCCCAGCCCCATCTATTTTTCATCGAAGGATCGTGTGTGCCGCTGCCGGAGGGTCACCCTTTCGTGGAGTGTGCTCCGGTCATCAGGGCCGCGAGGTCGTCGGGTTCGAGGAACGACGGCGGCGGCGGTGGTCCCCAGGCGTAGAGCCCTTGCAGGCCGTGGAGCACTTCCGGTGACCAGAGTTCGTCCTCGGGGACGGTGTCCATGTCGGAGTAGTACTCGGAGAAGTTCCCCGCCGGGTCCTTGAGGTACCAGAAGAAGTTCGCGCCCGCATAGTGCCGGCCGAGACCCCAGATGTGGCGTTCAGGGTTGTTTTCGAGCATGGCGTGGGCGCCGCGGCCGACTTCGTCGATGTCGTCGACCTGCCAGCTGGTGTGGTGCATGAAGTTCACCGGCGCCGCCATCACGAGCACGTTGTGGTGCTCGACGGAGCACCGCAGGAATGCGGCCTTGTCGCCCATGTAGTCGCTGACCTTGAAACCGAGACCCTCGGTGAAGAACCTCATGGTGGTCTCGAGGTCGGTGGACCCGATCACCGCGTGCCCGAGCTTACGGGGACGCACCGGTTCGGTGCGGGTGAGGAACGGGGCCCGTCCCCAGCGGTCGATGCGCCCGGGCCCGTTGTAGAGGGTGGCCGCGACCGGAGGGTCGATGATGATGCGGGGGCGGATCGCGACCCGCACCACGGTGCCGGTGACCGGTTCCACCGCCCGGACGGAGGTGCCGTCCTGTTCGACGGCCTGCCCGAGTGCGGACAGCCGCCGTGCGATGGTGGCGATGTCGTCGGGCTCGTCGGCGGCCACCGTCAACTCGACCAGCCGCCGGGTCGGTGCGTGCACGATCTCGAGTTGTTCGCCGCCGTTGCGGGTGGCGAACACCCCGTTCCCGCGGTGCTCGAGTCCGAATTCGGTGTAGTAGGCAATGGTGTCGTCGACGTTGGGAACACCGACGGTGACCTTGCCCAGCCCGTGCAGAGCCATGGTTCCTCCCTTACTTCGCTTCGGGGTCGGCGATGAAGCGCTGGTGCAGCTGACCGATGCCGTCGATCCAGCTGTCGAGCTTCTCGCCGGCCTGCAGGAAACGCTGCGGCTCGCGGCCGACCCCGACGCCGGCGGGGGTGCCGGTGAAGATCACATCGCCGGGGTAGAGGGTGACGGTGCGGGAGAGGGTGGCGATCAGCTTGGAGACCGGGAAGATCAGGTCCCGGGTGCGGCCCTTCTGCACTTGTTCGCCGTCGATGGTGCAGCCGAGTTCGAGGTCGTCGGGATTGGCGAACTCGTCCGGGGTGACCAGCCACGGACCCTGCGGGGAGAACCCTGCGAACGACTTCCCGAGACCGAATTGCGGTGCCGGGCCGCGGGTCTGGGTGATCCGTTCGGAGATGTCCTGGCCCGCGGTCAGACCGGCGACGTGCGCCCAGGCGTCGGCCTCGTCGATGTTGCGGGTCTCGCGTCCGATGACGGCGACGAGTTCGATCTCCCAGTCGACGTTGCCGCCGGCGGGGATGATCACGTCGGTGTCGGGGCCGGTGAAGCTGGAGGCGTACTTGGTGAACACCGGCGGAAGGTGGGTGGGGGATTCGAAGCCGGATTCGGCGGCGTGCGCGTGGTAGTTCAGCCCGACCGCGAACACCTGACGCGGTGTGGGGGACGGCGCGCCGAGGCGACTGCGCTCGATCGCGAAACTGTCGTCGGCCAGTGCCGAGAGGTCCTGGTCTGCGGCCCAGGCGGTGACGGCGCCCCAGGCTTCGTAGACAGCCTGCAGGCCTGGTCCGAAACGGCCACGGGAGCTGTGGGCGAGGTCGACGCCCCGCTCGGAACCCTCGTCTCCGATGACGAGTGCGGCGCGGTTGTCGATATTGGCGATACGCATGAAACGAGTTCTCCTGGAGTGAGTTAAACGGTTGTCGCTGCAGCGGCAGGACTGGCGGGGGACGAGATAATGCGGAGCCGGTCGCGGTAGTCACTGAGCAGAACCGTCAGTTCGGTGGTGTCGGTGACGGCGCCGAAGATGTAACGATCGGGTCGAATGAGCACGGCGCTGATGTCGTTTCCGTCGAACCACCGAACCCACTGCCCGGAGCTGTCATACAGGTCCGGTGCGCCGGCCTTTTCGACAGTCCTCAGCCGGACACCGGCGTGGTCGAGCAGTTGCGCCAGCGCCGGATCCAACCGCCCGGCCGCGGCCTCACTGCGCACCAGCAGAACGCTGCCATAGCCGGTGACCTCGTCGAAGAGCGTGCTGCCGTCGCCGCTCCGCACCGGAAATTGTGGTGCGAGAGTGCCCCGCAGTTCGGCGACGTCACCGGCATGCGCGGTGACCCCCTCGCCGAGGACGGGAAGGGCTGTGACGGGCAGGACCTTCGCGGGGTCGGCGCCGCCGGCGATCATCCGGGCGTCGCGTTCGGCGGCCTTCTCCTCGTCGAGGACGCAGATGACCCGTCCGAGTTCGACCGACATCGTGATCGCATGCTGGAGGTGCTCACCGCGCTCGGTGGTGTAGGAATCGAGCAACGAAAGGTCGGATTCTCCGCGCAGGACCCGATCGAGCTTCCACGACAGGTTCGCCGCATCGCGGATACCCGAGCACATGCCCTGGCCGGCGAAGGGCGGCATCTGGTGCGCGGCGTCACCGGCGATCGCGAGCCTGCCGGAATTCCACCGGTCCGCCCAGCGCGCGGCGAAGGTGTAGACGGCGTGCCGCTCGAGTTCGGTGTTCTCCGGGGTGCGGTCCCACGCTCGAAGTAACTCCCAGGCCTTGTGCGGGGTGTTCAGTTCTTCTCGGGTTTCACCGGGAAGGCGCATGAATTCCCACCGGCGGCGACCCGGCCCACCCGACACGACCGTGGTCGGCCGGGCGGGATCGCACAGTTGCCAGTTCTGCGGCGTCCACTCGCGGTCATCGAGCGGAATGGTGTCAACGATCAACCAGTCGAAGAAAAAGCCCTCGTCGTGCAGGGTCGCGTCCATGCGCTCACGGACGAAGCTGTTCGCGCCGTCGCAGCCGATCACGAAACGTGCTCGCGTCTGCCGCTGTTTGACGACGGTGCTGGTGAAGGTCACCTCGACGTCGTCGGTGCGCTCGTCGATGCCGACGACCTCGGCGCCGCGGAGCAGGGCGACGTTGGGCATCTCCTCGACCGCGTCGGCGAGGACCTTCTCGAGCTGGGGTTGCGAGAAGAAGCTGGCCGTCGGCCACCCGCTCGGACCGGTGCCGGACCAGTCGATCTTCACGAATGAATCCCCGGCGGCATTGCGCCACTCGTAGAAGTCGGGAACCGCCTCGGAGATCGCCGTGACCTCCACGGTCAGGTCCATGGACTGGAAGACGCGGCCGATCTCGTCATCGAAATGGACCGCCCGGGGCAGTGGGTACGGCTCCGGCCAGCGTTCGAGGATCACCACATCGTGACCGCGCAGACCGAGCATCCGTCCCAGCGCCAGACCTACCGGTCCAGCGCCGACAATCACGACGTCGTGGGTGTTGTCCTGCATGTTGGTTGCTCTTCCTCGGGTTCGAGTGCAATAGGAACCATCAATTCAGCCCTATTAAGCATGCTTAATATGTACAGAATGCTGTGACCCACCTCGCATGTCAAGCATTCCGGCCAAATCAATCCCTATCGAACATGCTCAATGGGGTAAAATGTCCTATTGCGCCCTCCGTGCGGCGAGAATGCCGCGGACAACGCGGGCCCGGGTACGACGGAAGAAGGACACGATGACCGATCTCGCGCAGCGGATGATGATGGACGCATCGCTCAGTCGCACCGAGCAGGCCGCGCTTGCCATCGGCCAGCTCGCGGAGCAGGCTCCGCGCGGCGCGCGGCTCGGTACCAAGACGGAACTTCAGGAACAGTGCGGCGTCGCGAAGGGCACCTTCAACGAAGCCCTCCGCATCCTGCAATCCCGCGGTGTCATCACCGTCCGCTCGGGACCGGGTGGGGGACTCTTCGCCGCCTCACCGACACCGATCGCACGGCTCGGGAACTCGATTCTGTCCCTCGACGCCGCCGAAGGCGACGTCGCCGATGCCGTGCGCATCCGCGACACTCTGGATCCTCTCTTGATCGAAGATGCCCTCGAGCACAGCTCCGCAGCAGATATCGCCCGGATGCGGGTGGCTCTGGCCGTGATGCAGGAAGCGGTCGACGCCGGTGACGCGACGGGTTTCGTGCGTGCCAACTGGGACTTACATGCCGCGATCGCGCGGGTCAGTCCCAACGGCATCTTGAAATCGATCTACCTGAGCCTGCTCGACCTGATCGAATCCCACACCGTCTCGGTGGAACCGGACGATCACCAATCGCTTCCGCAGTACATCACCGAACGTCAGAAACTTCATGCCGACCTCGTCGACGCACTCGACACCCGGGACCGCGACCGCGCACTCCGACTCATCCGCGAACACAACACCACCCTGACCTCGGTGCGCTGACAACCGCCGTCTCCTTACCGCACGCGGCCCGGAGCGCAGCGGTAACTGCTCCGCCATGCCGGGCTCAGGGCGTCGATCGATCGCCCAGTGCACGGGAGATGGCCCGAGCGGTGTCATGGCGGCGGGCAGATCGGGGGGCGGCCGGAGCCGGCGGGGACGATCACCGGCATCGCAGCGACCACTTCGCCACCGACGCCGAAGAGCGGCGCCGCCACCGAACCATGTGTTCGGGTTCTTGCGATGCATGATGGTGTACCCCTCCCGCCGGATGCCGACCAGAGCCCGCGGCAGATCGGTCTCCGTGAGCCGGGCTGAGGATTCTGACAAGTTCGTGAGAATTACGCACTGACACGCCATCGAGAACCCGCGTGTCGAAAACTCGGAGAAGTGACACGTGAGGGGGAACCTGACCGGACCCCGCACTTCAATGACAGCCCCGTCGCACAACGATCTCAGCGTGCCGTCGACCCGTATCGAAGGAATCAGCTGAAAGTTGTACGGATGTCCCTATCCAGCGGCTCCCCTATTTACGTGACCGCAGCTTGTTGGCGGCTTTCTCCGTCACGATTCCGGGCAACAGGAAGTTGGTCAGCATCCGTCGGTTCTCCGGGTCCCCCTCGGAGCTGAAGTCCATCCGCCCGACCAAGACGAGCTGAACCAGCGCGATCCACTGGCAGATCTCTTTGTCGCTCAACCCCGCGCGGATCTCATCTCGCTCGCGGGCCTCAGTGAGCAGCGGCTCCCACATCTCCTGCGTCAGACTGGCCGCGAGTCCGGTGCTTCCCACCAGTGCGGTAGCCAGGTCCATGTGCTCAGGGCTCACTATCAAGCGGATGATCGGGTCGTGGCGACCCCGATCGACCAGGAAAACCAAGCCGTCGACGATCTGTTCCGCAAACGTCTCACGCGAACGCAGAAATGCCCGTGCCTTGTCGAACAAACGGCGCGACCGTACCTCGATCAGTGCTGTGATCAGCGTGTCGCGGTCGCCGAAGTACCGGTAGACGGTAGGCCGCGAGACGCCGGCTTCCTTAGCGATGTCGTCCATCGTCGTCTTCGAGAGCCCGTATCGCTGGAACATCGATTCGGCAGCTTTCAAGATTTGACCGCGCGCCACCTCGGTGTCATCACTGAGGACGTTCCCCCGTCGTCGCGCCATGTCGTAACTCCCGAAACTCTCGTCCCTGCCGATCAAGTAGGGGAAATGATACAAGGACTGATATTTGTCAACGACAGGACGCCGAAATGGCCAACCCCGATGCCGCTCTATCGGCAGACGTCGGGGTCTGAAATCGTCGAGAAGCGACTGGAACTACTCGAACAGCACCGGCAATCCCTCCGAAATCCGGTTCGGGAACTTGGGATCACGCTTCTCGAGGAATGCGTCGACACCTTCGCGCACATCGTCGGAGGTCCCCCGAACGTAGATGCCGATCGACTCGGCGCGGTGCGCGACCTCCGGACCAGAGGCGCCGAGCATCCGCCACATCAGCTGCCGGGTCAGCGCCGCCGACACCGGCGACGTGCCGGACACGAGTTCTCGAGCAACTTCGAGAGCCCGATCCAGCACCTGATCAGCGGGTACGAGCTCACGAACGAGGCCGCGTTCGAGAGCTTCCGTAGCCGACACCATCTTGCCGCCGACCGTCCACTCCACGGCGGTCGAGATCCCGACGGCGCGCGGGAGAAACCACGTCGAACATGCCTCGGGCACCAACCCGCGGCGAGTGAACACGAAGCCGAACTTCGCTGTCTCCGACGCAATGCGGACATCGGCCGGGAGCGTCATGGTGACGCCGACACCGGCTGCCGGCCCGTTAATCGCTGCGATCACCGGCTTCAGGGAGCGGTAGATCCGCAGCGTAACCTGTCCGCCCGTATCGGCCGGAGCTCCGCCTGTCACCGGGTCGTCGCCGAGGACGAACGTATCGCCACCGCCGGCGAGATCGGCACCCGCACAGAACGCGCGCCCCGTTCCGGTGAGGACAACCGCGCGCACGTCGTCGTCGGCGTCGGTCTCGTCGAAGATTTCGATGAGGCGATAACACATCTCGTTGGTGAACGCATTGAGCCGATCGGGGCGGTTAAATCGCACGACGGCGATCTCCCCGTTCCGCTCGAGGATCACTGGGTTGCTGGGGTCGGTCTCGGGCACGGTGGCTCCTTCTCAGGTCTCCGCGATGGGCGGATCAGCGGACCTTGTCGAATCGTTCGGACACGTCCCGATACTCGAAGCGGATCGCCGTCTTCGACAGCTTGCCACTGGGGAGCCGCGGCAGCGGCTCGTCCCGGATCACGACGTAGCGCGGGACCTTGTAGTCGGCCACCAGCCGGTCGCAGTGCTCGACGATTGCCGCCGCGTCGACTCCGTCCTTCACGGTGACGATTGCCGCGGGCGTCTCACCGAAACGCTCGTCGGACGCCGCGATGACGGCGACTTCCTCGACGCCCGGGATCTCGCTGATGACACGCTCGATCTCGACGGGAGAGATGTTGATGCCGCCCGTGATGATGAGGTCCTTGAGCCGGTCGACGAACTTGACGCGTCCGTCCTCGTCTAGGGTGCCGAGATCGCCGCTGTACAGCCACCCGTCCCGCAACGCGGAAGCCGTGGACTCGGCGTCGTTCCAGTAGCCGGGGGTCACGCCGGGTCCACGCAACAGGATTTCGCCTTCTTCACCAGGAGCTGCATCGGTGCCGTCTTCGCGGATCACCTTCACCTCCGAAAAAATCGAGCCGGATCCGCACGTGTCCGGATGGTCGAACGATTCGGCGACGAGCGTCGCAGTTGCGACACCGCCGGCTTCGGTCATCCCGTAGATCTGGCGCAGCGCCACTCCCTTGTCGGCCCAGCGCTGCAGCAGTGCCGGAGCAACTGCCGCGCCACCGACGATCGCTGTGCGCAGAGACGACAGGTCTGCATTCTCGAACTCCCGCGACCGCGAGATCGCTTCGAAGATCAGCGGTACACCGAAGAGCGCCTGAACGTTGTGTTCGCCAAGGATCTTGGCCGCGCGTCCCGGATCGAGCTCCTTTTCGATGATCAGGGTGCCGCCGAGCACCGTTGTCATGACAAGGCCCCACACGAGGCCGGGGGTGAACACGAGCGGCAGCACCAACAGCGACGTGGAGCCCGGGCGGAAGCCTTCCTCGGTGAGAGTGGCTTCGAATACGATGTTGAGCAATGTCCGATTGGTGCAGATGACGCCCTTAGACAATCCCGTGGAACCGCTGGTGAACAGCAAGGCCGTCGGATCTTCGGGGGCGATGTCGATCCGGAAATCGTCGCGACCGCCCTCACGCAGCGGCACCACGTCGGTGAACATGAAGGTGTCGAAGGTATCGCCCAGCCCGCGCGCTTCTTCGACCGTCGCAGCGAATTCTTCGGGCGCGATGACCATCGTCACGCCAGCGTCGTCTGCGACCTTACGCAGTTCGGCCGGCTTGAATCGAGGATTGAGCGGGACGAGAACCGCACCCGCTTTGAGCACGCCCAGGGCCACCACGGGCCACGTCAGTGAGTTCGGACCGAGTACGCCGACCCGATCCCCGGGTTCGATGCCCCGCTCGACGATGGTGCGCGCAATACGCCCGGACCAGTCCTGGAGTTCACGATAGGTGAGGGCCTCGCCCGCGACGATGATCGCGTTCTGTTCCCCCTTGGTCCTCGCCCACCAATACAGGGCAGAGCCGACAGTGGCAGCCATGTGTTCCCGACCTTTCGTGAGTCGCACTCGCGCGACGTCTAACAACTGGTAGCGCAATGCGCCCGACACGAAGAATGTTCGAAACAGGTTCGCCAGCAGGAATTTTTCAGCAGGGAATCCACGGGAAAGAAACACCCTTGCGCCGTGTGAAGCACACAGTATCGGTTCAGCTGTGATACGTCAATCAAGATTTGTCATTTGCAAAGCCGTGCGGCTGCGGCCACCAGACCGGCCGCAAAGGCAGCCACTCCTCCGACAACGAACGCAGCGACGAACGCGCGCTCGGCCGGGATGGTGGTACCCGCGATCGCGAAGGTCGCGAGCAGGGCGGCAACCAGCGCACTGGCCAGGGAACTGCCAAACGTTCGTGCGATCGCATTGATGCCGTTCGCGACACCGGTATCGCCCACCGGCACATGCTCCACGAGCATCGACGGCAGCGCACCGTAAGCAACGCTGACGAAGACATTGAGGACCACAACCGCCGCGATCAGTTGCCACGCGTGCTCGTGTGCCGCCACCAACATCGCGAACCCGCACACACCGATGGCGCACGCCACCATCAGCACCCGGTCAGCGCGGAACCGCCGAACAACGAGTCCACTCACTGCTGCCGCAGCCATACCCACTACCTGCCCGGGCAGCAGATAAACCAGACTCGTCTCGAGTACCGACGCACCGAACCCGTACCCCGCTTCCTCACGGGGGACCTGCACGAACATCGCGATGGCCAGGAACTGCACGAACATCGCGACACCTACCAGGAACGCGGCGAGGTGCGCCGGAGCCACCGACCGCGCCGTCAGCAGCGCAGGTGCCACCAACGGCGTGGCGAACCTCCGTTCGTGCCAGTACCAGAGGGCGAGCACCAGCACACCGGTGGCGGCGCAGCCGATCGTCCGCACGGAGACCCAGCCCCACGTTCCACCCTGCGCAAGCGCTAGAAGCAGCACGGAGAGGCCGAACGCGAGCCCGATCGCGCCCCAGAAGTCGAATCCGGATCCGGTACCGGAGCCGGGTGTGCCGGGAACCACGAGCCACGCAACGAGAACAGCGATGACGGCGAGCGCCACCATCATCCAGAACACGCGACGATAGTCGTCACCTTCGCTGTACAACAGTCCAGCGGCGATCATTCCCGCACCGCCGCCGACGCTCATCATCCCCGACATGATGCCGAGTGCCGCCTTGAGCCGATACGGTCCGAGCGCAGTGCGCAGGATCGCGACGCCGATGGGAAACAGCGCGAACGACGCGCCTTGCAGTGCTCGGCCTGCGACCAGTGCCGGTAACGAGTCCCACGAAACACAGAGCAGTGAACCCGCGAGTACGACGACCAGGATTCCGAGCAGCACCCGACGTGGCCCGCACAGATCTGCCAGCCGCCCGAGCAATGGTGTACAGACCGTTGCGGCAAGGAGATTCGCCGTCACGACCCAGCCGGCAGCGTCAGCACTCGCCCCCAGTTGCGTCGCGATGTCGGGCATCAACGGCACCACTGCGGTCTGCATGATCGAGGTGATCATCACGACGGAGCAGAGCGCAGGAATGAGCACACCCGGCGCGACGGAGTTGCGCCCTCCCGCTGTCGGAGCGGCGAGACGTTGGGTCACCATAGGCCGGATCTACAGATCCAGCGTGAGTTTGGGCGTGCAACTGCGGGAGACGCAGATCATCATGCAGTCGTTCTCCGACAGTTCGTCCTCCGTCAGGATTGAATCGCGATGATCTGGAACACCTTCGACCACAGCAGTTTCGCACGTACCGCAGGTTCCCTCGCGGCACGAGAACGGCGCATCGACGCCGAAGCGGAGCACCGCGTCGAGCAGCGTTTCGTTCGTGCCGACGGTGATCGTCTTGCCGGATTGCCGGAGTTCGACCTCGAATGCCCCGTCGACGGCATCGGCCGGCCGCTGCTTCGCGGCGAACCGTTCGACGTGCAAGGTAACGCCGCGGCGGTGACGACACTCGTTCTCGATGGCCTGCAGAAGCGGCTCCGGGCCACAGCAATACACGCCGGTGCCGTCGCCGACGGCGTCGAGCGCTGCCGCCAGGTCGAGGATGCCGCATTCGTCCTGAGGTCGAAGGTCGACCCGATCGGGATGCCGGGCGACGAGGTCATCGGCGAAGGCCATGCTCGCGCGTGTGCGGCCGCCGTACAACAACCGCCAGTCGGCACCGGCCGCGTCGGCGGCACGCAGCATCGGCAGCAGCGGCGTGATGCCGATGCCCCCCGCGACGAAGAGATAGGACCGCACAGGTTCGAGGCTGAAGTTGTTGCGGGGACCGGCGATGCTGACGAGGTCGCCGACTTGCAGCGAGTCGTGAACCCACCGCGATCCACCGCGTCCCCTCTCCTCGCGGAGGACCGCGACGGTCAGACAGGTGTCGTCGGCCGGGTCGCCGCAGAGCGAGTACTGCCGGACCGTCGACTCGTCGATGATGACGTCGATATGCGAGCCGGGGTCCCAGGCGGGGACACGACCTCCGTCGGGATCAGCGAACTGCACCGCCACGACGCCGTCGGCAACCGCATCCTTGCCGATCACCTGCATCTTGCTCTGCTCCACATCGGTGTTTCCGGCCATCAGTGTTCTCACTCCCCTGGGCTTCACCTACAATCAAATCTTAAGTAATTAGGTTTAGGAGATGCAAGCCCACCGACGACATCACGACACGTAACACCAGGAGAAGCCATATGACCTCGACAGATACCGAAAGCAACACCACCTCGATCCTCGACCTCTTCAGGCTCGACGGGTCCGTCGCCGTCGTGACGGGTGCCGGCAGCGGCTTGGGTGCCGGATTCGCACGTGCCCTCGCGGAGGCCGGAGCGGACGTGGTGATCGCCGCGCGCCGACGCGAGCGACTCGAAGCCGTCGCCCCGATCGTCGAAGCCACCGGCCGCCGCTGCCTCATCGTCCCCACCGATGTCACCGACCCCGAGCAGTGCGACGCCCTCGCCCGCGCCGCGATCGCCGAGTTCGGCCAACTCGACATTCTGATCAACAACGCTGGCGTCACCCACTCCGCACCCGCGACGCGCGAACGACCCGAGGACTTTCGTGCCGTGATGGACGTGAACCTGCTCGGCAGCTATTGGGCAGCGCAGGCATGTGGACGCGTGATGAAGCCAGGCTCGAGCATCGTCAACGTCGCCAGCATGCTCGGCCTGGTCAAGTCGGCCCTCCCCCAAGCCGCCTACACGGCGAGCAAGGCCGGTCTCATCGGCCTCACCCGTGACCTGTCCCATCAGTGGTCGAAGCGAAAAGGGATCCGCGTCAACGCGATCGCCCCCGGTTTCGTCGAAACCGATCTGATATCCGAGATGTCGTCGGATACGCTCGGGGAGTTCCTGCGCGGTTGCTCGCTCGGGCGGACCGCTACGCAGCGCGAGATCGATGCCGCCGTCGTGTTTCTCGCCAGCCGTGCTTCCGGCTACATCACCGGATCGACCCTCGCTGTCGACGGTGGCACTTCCGGACACTGACCTCCAGCCGAAGGGCAACGCAACATGAACATCATCAGCAACGTGACCAGACTTCGCGGAGACGGCGTTTCGCTCGCCGCCGACGTGTGGGAACCCGCGTCCGAGCGGAAAGGCACCGTCCTGCTGCTGCACGGCGGTGGACAGACGAGGCACTCGTGGCAGCGCACAGGAATCCGGCTCGGCGAGCAGGGCTGGCGCGCATACACGATCGACGCGCGGGGGCACGGCGACAGCGACTGGGCCGATGACGGTGACTACAGCCACGACGCACACGCCCGGGACCTTCGCGCGGTCGTCGACGAACTCGGTGAGCCACCGGTGCTCGTCGGTGCGTCGATGGGCGGGATGGCCTCACTTGTCGCGCAGGGTGACAACCCGGGACTCGCCCGAGCGTTGGTGCTGGTGGACATCACACCGAAGGTCGAGCCGGAGGGCCTGGACAAGATCACGGGATTCATGCGCGCGGGACTGTCGGGCTTCGACAGCCTGCACGACGCGCTCGACGCGGTGATCGCGTACAACCCGAACCGTCGCCGGCCACCACGGGTAGAGGGATTGCGTAAGAACCTGCGCGAACGTGACGGTCGCTGGTACTGGCACTGGGATCCGCGGTTGGTGTCGGCGCGCACGAACCTGCCGGATGCTGCGGCCGAGCGCGAGGCCCGCGCCCGTGCCGCGGCGCGGGCCGTCACGGTCCCGACCCTGCTCATTCGCGGCGCCCAGTCGGATGTGGTCAGCGCCGAAGGTGCGCGCGAACTCCTGGACCTGATCCCCGGGGCACGGCACATCGATGTGGGCGGTGCGGGGCACATGGTGGGTGGCGACGACAATGACGTGTTGAGTCGGGGCCTGGTGGAGTTCCTCGACGAGGCCGTCCTCACCGCGTGACCACCGGACCGACTGGAACAGATACCATTTCTGTAAACCGCCGGGCAGACCCGCCCGGTGGTCCGAACTAGCCGAAAGCGAATGATGGCCCGACCGTCGAAGCCTCTCATCAGTCGCGCGTCCGCGGTGGCCGCGTCCATCGAGATCATCGACTCCGAGGGACTCGATGCGTTCAGCCTGCCGCGGCTGGCGAAACATCTCGGGGTTCAGGCGCCCTCCCTGTACCACCACTTCGCCGACAAGTCGGAGATCCTCCAAGCTGTAGCGCGGCAGATCGCCGGCGCCGGTGCCCTGCCGCGCCGCAAACCCGGTCCGGACTGGCCCGAGTTCTTCGTGACGCTGAGCATGAACCTTCGCCGGTCGATTCTCAAGCACCGCAACGCCGCACCGATCCTGCTCCAGTATCTGCCGCGCGATCTGCTGATCGGCACCTATGAGGACACTGCCCGATTTCTCGAGGAGTCCGGCGTACCGGCACGCTTGCACGTCCAGATTCTCGACGGTATGGAGCGCTTGACGCTGGGTGCGGTGCTCACCGAAGCAATGCGCAAGCCGAGTACGAAGACCACCATCTTCCCGAACGTCGACCCGGATTCGCAGCCGCTGCTGGCGAGGGCTCTCACCGAGAACGAGATGACCTCCCGGCAGTTGTTCGAGGAGATGATCCGCAGCTTCCTGTACGGCGTGGTGCGCAACGAGCAGATCACGGTCGCGAAAGCACGGCACATCGGCGAGCTGAGCGTGTCGACCCACTGAGCCGAGCGGTCCCTCGACGCGGGCGGTGCCCCACGGATCGGATTCGTGGGGCACCGCCGCCTGATCGTCGCCCCTATTGGGCGGGGGCAGGCAGGTGGACGGTCTTGGTTTCGAAGAATTCCTCGAGCCCCTCGATCCCGCCTTCACGCCCGACACCCGACTGCTTGTAGCCACCGAACGGCAGGGTGAAGTCCATCGTCGCCGTATTGACACTGATGGTGCCGGTGCGGATGCGTCGCGCCACGTCGAACCCGTGGTCGACATCCTCCGTGTACACCGCGCCCGACAGGCCGTACACCGAGTTGTTGGCAATCGCGACGGCGTCGTCCTCGTCTTCGTAGGTGATCACCGAGATGACCGGGCCGAAGACTTCTTCCTGCGCGACCCGGGAGTCGGGGTGCACCTCGTCGAGCAGAGTCGGTGCGACGAAAAAGCCTTGATCGAGGCCGTCGGGGCGTCCGCCGCCGAGCACGACCTTCGCGCCGTCTTCCCTCGCGATGTCGATGTAGCCGAGCACACGGTCCTGCTGACGCTTCGATGCGAGGGGGCCGAGGAAGTTGGTCGGTTCCCACGGGTTGCCCATCGGCAGCGACCCGTATGCCGCCTTCAACGCCTCGAGTACCTCGTCGTGACGCTTGCGCGAGACGAGGACACGAGTCAAGGCGATACATGCCTGACCCGACTGCATGCAGCCGCCCATGGGAAGGGTCTGCAGCACGTGGTTGATGTCGGCATCGTCGAGGATGATCGCGGCGGACTTGCCGCCGAGTTCGAGCGACACGCGTGCGATGCGCTCGCCCGCCAGCGACATGATGCGCCGGCCCGCGGCGGTGCTGCCGGTGAACGTGATGTGGTCGACGTCGGGGTTGGTCACGAGCGTCTCGGACACCTCGCGGTCGGCGCACAGCACGCTCACGACACCCTCGGGGATGCGGCCTTCCGCGACGAGTTCGGCGATGATGTCGGCGAACACCGACGGTGAGATCGGTGCCTCGGGCGCGGTTTTGAGCACCACGGAGCAGCCGGCGGCCAGTGCCGGCGCGAGCTTGAACGCGATCGTGCCGATCGGCCCGTTCCACGGGATGATCGCGGCGACCACGCCGGTCGGCTCCTTGACGATGCGCGAGACGCCGCCGTCGGCGCGGGATCTTTCCTCGCTGATCTCGAACTCGCGGGCTACCGCGGCGACTGCACGGAACAGTCCGCCGACCAACTCCTGGGTCGGCCGGCTGACGCTCACAGGGACGCCGACCTCGATGACTCCGATCGGGGTGAGTTCCTCCACGCGTTGTTCGAGACGGTCGGCGATGGCGTCGAGGACCTCGGCACGCTCGGTCATGGTGCGCGACGCCCACTCCCCCGTGTCGAACGATTCACGTGCTGCGGCAACCGCTTTGGTGACGTCTTCAGCGGTTGCGGTGCGGACCCGCGCGACCGTCTTCTCGCTGAACGAGTCGACGAGGTCGATCCATTCGTCGCCGGTCGAGTCGACCCAGCGGCCGCCGATGAAGACTTGTTCGCGATCGGCTATTGCGGGGGGAGCGCCTGCTGCGGTCTCGGTGGTCGTCATGTTCGAAACTCCTTCGCTCAGCGGATGTTGCAGTCGGTGTCGACCGGAAGGATGACTCGGTGACGTAGTGGGCCTCGCCGGAGTCGAGGAAAGGGAAGCCAACTTCGCCTTCGAGGGGCCTTATGATGAGGATCCCTCTCCGGGTGGATACTTCGGACGTCAGCCGGACAGCCGGGCGACGCACGAAAGGCAATTCACCAGCGGCTGTGAGCTACAGCACAGACCGTAGTCGCCTATAACTATTAGGTCAACAACGAACAAGAATTGTTGTTCGTCTCAACCGAGTGTCCTCAGAAGCTGGGCGCCTCGGCCCACTCGCCGACCTGGTAGCACGAGTGCTCATCTTCCTGCTCGAACGACATCAGCCGGCACATACGCACCGCGGCCGCATCGTCCGGATCGATGCGCATCAGCGCGAGCTGCGCGCCGGCGTCGCGCAAGCCTTCGAGTGCCGCCGCGAGAAGCGCCGTACCCAGGCCCGCGCCCCTCACGCCCTCCGTGAGCACGAGACCCCGAACCGACGCCGCACGCAGGTCGAGATGCGGGGACAGCACCGAATCGAACCAGACGAACCCCGCGCACGCTCCCGAGGAATCGGTGGCAACCAGGACATTGCCGGAACCGAGGCGGATCTCGTCGGACAGACGCTCACGCTGCGCAGGGACGAGAGACGCGGCCCCCAGCACCGCGTCAATCGATCGCAACGCCGCTGGATCGCCGAGTGGACACGGATCGCCGACAGTCAAACCCTCTGGCACCGCGACAGGGTCCAGGGGAACCGCGAACGGGCCCGACAAATGATGGAACAGCGTCCACAACCTGCTTACCGGCGCGATCCCGAACCGGTGCGTGAGACGGTTGGATGCGGGATGCGTGCCATACGCCCAGCAGCGCAGGGCCACCGCACCGGTACCCTTCCAGCCACCGTCCACGGTTGTGTCCAGACCGAGTTCCTCGACGAGCACGGTGGCAACACCGCGCGACCGATAGTCCGGATGGACGACGAACTGCACCGTGCCCAAGTCTTCGCGATCCACCTGCAGGTGCAGGTAGGCCACCGTCACCAGGGGCGCATCCTCGCGCGCGCTCAAATGCCTGCGCGCCTTGATCGGCAGGTGCGAGATCCGAACGCCGTCGCGGCTTGTCGACGTCACGTCCTTCGGATGTATCCGGGAGAACCCCGCCTCCTCGTCGTACTCGGCGGCCACCGCAACAAGGGACAGCACCTCGTCCCGATCGTCGGAATCCAACTTCGAACACCACTGGTACGTGATCATACTGTCGCTCCTCATCTGCCGGTTCACTGCCCTAAATCTAATGTCAATCGGTATTCGCCACAATGACCGCGGGCCGACGGTCGGGCATCCCGAGGCTTTACACTTAAAACTACTTGAGTTAGATTTAGACCTATCGATCCGAACCGCAGCCGGAGAGGTGGCCACCGCGAAGGCGACCCTCCGCATCACTCTGGAGGGCACCCCATGACCGAGGTCGGAATTCCTCGCGAGGAACGCATTCGCCGCGCGCTCGATCACCTGCGCAACGACACCACCGACGAGTTCGAGCACATCACGTGGTTCGAACCCATCGAGTTTACCGATCCGGAGATCGCCAAGAAGGAACGGGACCGAGTCTTCGGCCGGGTTCCGTCGATCATCGCCCACGGCTCGGAGATCCCCCGAGCCGGCGATTTCGTCACCCTCCAACTGCCCCGGAACAACGTCATCGTCGTCCGGCAGCGCGATGGCAGCGTCAAAACCCTCGTGAACCAGTGCCGTCATCGCGGCGCCATGATCGAGAAGGAGGAGAAAGGCCGTTGTCGCCTCTTCTCCTGCCCGTACCACCGCTGGTCGTACGACACCGACGGCACGCTGCGCACCATCACCCGCGACAACACCTTCGGTGATGCCGACCGCTCCGAGCGCAATCTCGTTCAACTACCCACCGAGGAGCGACACGGCTTCATCTGGGTGATCGACGACACCGACGCCACCATCGACGTCGCCGACTGGCTCGGTCCCGACATGGACTCGATCATGCAGTCGTACGGACTCGACAAGATGGTGACCGCTCGGACCCAGGTTTTCGACGAACCCATCAACTGGAAGCTGATGCAGGATGCGTTCCTCGACGGCTACCACATTCAGTACGCGCACCCGAACACCGCGGCCAAGCACATCCACACCAACGTCATGGCCTTCGAAGACTTCGGAAGCCACTGCCGTTTCCTGAGCCTCCGCAAATCGATCGACCGGTGGATCGAGGAGGATCCCGGTGACCGTAGTCTCGCCGAGCACGTCACGGAGAGCCACTTCGTCGGCCCCAACAGCACCCTGCTCAAACAGCCCGACCATTTCCAGCTGCTCACCTTCCGGCCCGACCGCACCGATCCGCAGCGTTGCCACATGGAGATCCGCCTGATCACCCCGACGGTCGAGAACAGCGGGCTCACCGATGAACGCTGGAACCTGATCTGGGACAAGAACGTCGAAATCCTGATCGCCGTCCTCCACAACGAGGACTTCCCGATCCTGCGCGACTCCCAGAATGCAATGGCGAGCGCGAACGCAGGCAACATGCTCCTGGGGCGCAACGAGGTTGCCAACCAGGTCTTCCGCCGCGAAATCCAGAATCTCGTCGGCGACAACTGACCCGAACACCACGGCGGGGCGCATACTATCGCGCCCCGCATCAGGAGGCTTACGTGGAGAGCGATCTCTTCGAACACGACCACGAGCTGTTCCGCGACTCCGTCCGGAGCTTCGTCGACAAGCACGTCGTACCGAATCTCGAGAAATGGGACACCGACCGACTCATCGACCGCGACACCTGGCTCGCCGCCGGTAAACAGGGCCTACTCGGCCTGACCGTCCCGGAACAGTACGGCGGCCCGCATGAACTCGACTACCGGTTCCGCGTCGTGATCCAATCCGAGATCGCACGGGTCGGCGCATCGGCACTGCAGTCTGGATTCTCGACCAACGACGACATCGTCCTCAACTACCTGCTCCGCCACGCCAACGATCAACAGAAGCAGCGCTGGTTACCGGGATTCGTCACGGGCGCGACGATCGGCGCGATCGCGATGAGCGAGCCCGCCGCCGGCAGTGATCTGCGGGGCATCACCACCACCGCGGTACCCGACGGTGATCACTGGATCCTCAACGGTTCCAAAACCTTCATCACCAGTGGCATCCTCGCCGACCTCGTCATCGTGTTCGCCGTGACCGACCCCGACGCCGGATCACGGGGGTTCAGTCTCTTCGTCGTCGAAGAGGGCATGCCCGGCTTCTCCCGGGGCCGCAAGCTCGACAAGATCGGGTTGCACGCCCAGGACACCGCCGAACTGTTCTTCGAGAATGTGCGTGTTCCCAACGAGAACGTCCTCGGAGAGCCCGGCCAGGGCTTCGGATACCTGATGCAGAGCCTGCCGCTCGAACGGCTCGGCATCGGTATCGCCGCGCAGGTGTCCGCCGAAGCCGTCATGGGTTGGACCCTCGACTACGTCAAGGAACGCACCGCGTTCGGCAAGCGCATCGGAGAGTTCCAGGGTCTGGGCTTCACCCTCGCAGAACTGCAGACGGCCGTCGAGGTCTCGCGCACCTATATCGATCGGTGCGTGCGCGAGTACAACAAGGGCACACTCACCGCAGTCGACGCATCCAAGGCGAAGCTGTCGGCCACCGAACTGCAGGGCCGTGTCATCGACGCCGGCGTCCAGTTCCACGGCGGCTACGGGTACATGATGGAGTATCCGGTCGCGAAGGCATTCATCGACGCCCGCATCCAACGTATCTACGGCGGCACCAACGAGATCATGAAGGAAATCATTCATCGTGATCTGCTGAAGGCCTGACCAACTCGGACAACGAGGAAGGGGACCCGATCGAATCGGGTCCCCTTCCTGGGGTCACGTCAGGATTCCGCAGTGAAGACGAGCGGCAGTCGAACGCAGCCACGCACCGACGTGCCGTGCATCAGCGGTCGATCACTCTCGACGAGCGCGTAATCGGGAATCCTCCTGTGGATTTCCTCCATAGCCAGCGTCAGTTCGAGGCGGGCGAGGTGCGATCCGAGGCATCGGTGCGGTCCAGCCCCGAACGACAGATGCCGGTTGGGGCCACGATCGATCACAAATGCGTCCGGGTCCTCGAACTCGGCATCATCTCGATTTGCCGCACAGAGCAGTAGCAGCAGTTGGTCGCCGGCCTTGACGTTCACACCGGCGATCTCGACATCACGGGTGGCCCGGCGCCCCATGCTGACTGCGGCTTCGATACGAAGGATCTCCTCCACGGCTTCCGGCACCATCCCGCTGTCGTCGATGAGCGCTTGCCGTTGGACCGGATTGTTCGTGAGGTGGACCATGGCCCAAGCAAGCGAGCCTCGCACCGTATGCAGTCCCGCAATGAGCAGCAGGAAGAACATGCGGCGCAGTTCCTCATCCGTGAGGTGCCGCTCGGCGCCATCCATCTGGATCGGCGTGTGGACGATCTGCGCCGTAACGCTTTCGGCGTCCTCCTGCCCGGAACGCACGCGATCGACGAACGCCCCGAAATACTCGAACACCTTCGTCGCCGCTTCTGCCCGAGCGTGGGCGGACTCCTCCTCGTCGGCTCCTGGAATGCCTTGGAGCGCTGTGTCAGTCCACTCCGTGAACCGCTCGGCATCGTCGAGCGGCCACCCCATCAGCGTCAGAAATACCCGCGTCGGCAGCGCATGCGCGAACTCGGCGACGAATTCGCACCGGCCGGAGGCCGCGAAGCCGTCGATCAGTTCGTTGATGATCTCGCGGATCTTCGGCTCGAGCTCCTTCATTCGCCCGGGGCTGAACAGCGGCTGGAGTGCCTGGCGGTAGGCCGTATGCTCGGGCGGATCGATCTCGACCGGGATGAACTTGCCCTGACCGGCGTCGACCAGGTTGTTCGGATAACTGGAGAACGTCTCAGCGTCGCGCAGAATTCGGAAAATGTCCTGGTAGCGGGTGACGATCCAGTGCCCACCGTAGTGCGGGGAGTAGACGATCGGGCTGCGGGCGCGGAGCTCGGCGGCCTTCTCCTGGAAGACATCGATCGGAGCGGCGAGGGCAGGGTCGTAGACATCGAAGTCGACGACCAGGTCAGCAGATACGTCGGAAGAAATCACCGTAGAACACCCTTCGAATGCCGTACGGCGCGTCGGTCATCCACGAGGTTCGTGGGGGATCGACGCGCCGCCGGGGTGACATGGATTGGTCCGACGCTCAGGACGTCGGTGTGAACCTGATCGGGAGCCGCAGGCATCCACGGACCTGCGAGGCGTGCAGGACCGGCGGGTCGGATTCGACCAGTTCGTAATCGGGGATGCGCCGGTGCAGTTCCTCGAGCGCGATCGACAGCTCCAGACGCGCAAGGTGCGAACCCAGGCATCGGTGCGGCCCCGCACCGAACGACAGGTGACGATTGGGAGTCCGCTCGAGATCCAGCATGTCGGGATTGTCGAACTCGTCGGCGTCGCGGTTGGCCGAGCACAGCGTGACGATGAGCTGGTCGCCCTCCTTGATCTGCACTCCCCCGAGTTCGACGTCGCGTGTAGCGCGCCGGCCCATGATGACCGCGGCTTCGATCCGCAGGATTTCCTCCACGGCACTGGGAATCAGCCCGTCGTCGGCAATGAGCGCCGCGCGCTGGTCGGGGCGGTTGACCAAATGGATGATCGCCCACGCCAACGAGCCCTGCACGGTATGCAAACCCGCGATGAGCAGGAGGAAGAACATCCGGCTGAGTTCTTCGTCCGTGAGCCGGCGCTTGCCGTCTGCGAGTTCGATCTCGGTGTGAATGAGAGTCGACGTGACGTCGTCGCCCGGGTTGGTGCGGCGTTGGTCGACTATCTTCTGGAAGTACGCGAACATCTGTTGCGCGGCCTCGGCGCGCGCCTGTGCGGACTCTTCTTCACTCGCACCGGGCTTACCCATCAGTGCGATGTCGGTGGCCTCGGTAAGCTTGGGCGCGTCCTCGATCGGCCAGTCCATCAAGGCCAGGAATACGCGCGTCGGCAACTCGTGCGCGAAAGCGGAGATGAATTCCGCCTCACCCTTACCCGCGAAGTCGTCGATGAGTTCGTTGACGGCTCCGCGGATCTGCTCGGTGAGCGCCTTCATCCGATTGGGTGAGAAGAGCGGTTGCAGCGCCACCCGGTAGGCGGTGTGCTCCGGCGGATCCAGTTCGAGCGGTAGGAATTTGCCGTCGCCTGCATTGACGAGATTGTTCGGATAACTCGAGAAGGTCTCCGGGTTGCGAAGCACCTCGTGGACTTCCTTGTACCGGGTGACGATCCAATGACCGCCGTGCGCGGTCGAATAGACGACAGGTCCCTTGGCCGCCAGCTCGGCGACCTTTTCCTGAACGGTGTCGACCGGATAGGCAAGGGCTGGGTCGTAGATGTCGAAGTCGACGACGGGAGTCGATTGGTCTTCGGTAATGGTCATGCTGTCCGCCTCGTTTGCAGGAGCTGTCTATCGAAGGACTCAGGACGATTCGAGAGTCAATGCCCGTTCGGGGCACACCGCGGCGGCCTCTTCAGCCGCCGCGATGTGCTCGGTGCGCTCGAGCACCTCCTCGACGATCACCGGATACCCGGAATCGTCGCAGTCGACGACCTCTGGGGAACGGCTGTAACACAGGCCGTGTCCCGCGCACGCCGACCGATCCACGACGAGTCGGCGCGTTCGGTGCTGGGTTTCCGTGTCGTGGGTGGTCATGAGCGTCAGTCTTCGCCGGTGACCATCGGAGGAGGATTGTTCCCGTCCTCCGGGAACATCATCGCCACACGAGACAACGTCCCACCATCGGTCGTCGGAAGCGTGACACCCGAAATGTACGCCGACTCATCAGACACCAGGAACAACGCAGCACGCGCATTGTCCTGCAATGACGGCGGACGATTGAGCTTCAGAGGAATCGGCGACACCGAAGCATCCCACGGACCCGCCACCTCCTCATACGACTGACCCACCACCGGCGAACCAGCAGGCGCCAGGAAGTTCGGCGACATCCCGTGCGTCGGCGCGATCGCATTCACCCGGATCCCGTACTTACCCAAATCCAAACTCAACCCCCGCACCATGCCGTTCACGCCGGCTTTCGTCGCCGAATACGCCGCGATGCTGTGATACGCCACGAACGACGCCGCCGACGACGTCGCCAGAATGACACCGCCGCCGTTGGCTCGCATATGCGGAACGGCCGCTTTAGCCGTGTAGAACACACCCGACAGGTTCACACCGATGACGTCCTGCCAGTCCGCGTCCGTCAGATCCTGGAACTCGACCTGCTCACCACCGGCAACCGACGGCACCCCACCGCGGGAGACGATGCCCGCATTGGCCCACGCGATATCGAGCTTGCCGAACGCAGCCACCGTCGCCGCCACAGCATCAACCACCTGATGCTCCACCCGCACATCCGCGGTGACCGCGATCGCCGAACCGCCCTGCTTCTCGACCAGCTCGACCGTGCCCTTCGCACGCTCCGGATCGATGTCGACCACCGCAACCGTCGCGCCCTCCGACGCGAACAACTGCGACGCCTCACGACCGAGACCGGACCCGGCACCCGTAATCAGCGCGACCTTACCTTCAAGTTTCATGTGTGCTCCTCTGCTCGAGCATGGGACGGGTGGAAGTTGTTGAACAACAGCGACTCACAGCGCCAACAAATGGAGATCGGCCTCTCGGGCCGGATCTCGAGTCTCGGCTCGCCGCGTGATCTAGATTACATACATGCGACGAGATACGTCAATCGATGTTTGTAAACTGACAACTCTGGTTCAGGGCTTCGTCGACCTCGATCGGCACGGGACCGGGCCACTCCGTCAGACCAGGCCCTGAACGTCGGCGAGCACGGATTGTGCGCGGAGAGCCCGCCGTCCACTGGAATCAGTGATCCGTTGATGTACCGCGATACGGCGCTGGCCAGGAAGGCGACGACGGGCAGCGATAGCCTCAGGACGGCCGAGTTCGGGCACTACAACGTGCCGGGCGTAGATTTTAACGACGTCGTCGGACACGCCGCTGGCGCACTCCGTCAGCACGATTGCGGGTGCCACGGCGTTGCATCGGACTCCTTGACGTCCGTACTGGCCTGCGACCGCCAACGTCGGCCAGGCCAGGCTCGATTCGTCGGTGAACTACTCGGGCCGACGCGCGAAGCTCGATAAGCGGCGCGACTAGTACGCGATGAAAAGGATCTCGTCGCGGGAGTACTCCATTCCCGGATGCGCCTCGCCCAGATGCGCCTGCGTCTTCTCGACCAGATCGTCTTCGTCCGTGCCGGTGATCGCTGTGCCGCACGGGCACGTGAGTCTGCTTTTCGTTCTCATGTCATTCAACCTTCCTGTTGCACCAACATCGGCCATATACCCGAGTTATCGACCAATCCGTGACCGACACCAACCAACCGTCCGAGGCCTTCCAGAGCAGCCATGCGCGGGGGCCTTCCTACGATCACCGTGCCTTCTGCCCGTCGTCGACCTTGATGGTCGTGCCGGTAACGAAATCGGACGAAGGCGAGAGAAGATAGAGCAGGGTGCTGTCGAGTTGAGCGACGTGCCCGATTCGCTTGCGCGGGAGGGCCGGCGTGAAATCGCCCACGCGCTCGATCATTCCGGCGATCATCTCGGTATCGAACGCACCGGGCGCGATTGCATTGACGTTGATGTTGTTCGTGGCCCACTCGACTGCGAGAGTCTCGGTCATCCGGTTGATCGCCGCCTTCGTCGTCGAGTACAAGGCAGCGCCATCCCCGTCGTAGTGGAATGCGCCGATCGACGAGATGTTCACGATGCGTCCCGACTGCTTTGCCGCGATCAGCCTCCGGGCAACCTCGACCGAGAGCACGAATGGCGCACGGAGATTGGTGGCGATAACCGCATCGATCAGGTCCAGGGACATGCGGTGTGCCCGCTGCGCGTCCGGGATACCCGCACTGTTGACCAGCATCGTCACCGTGCCCAACCCCGACTCGGCTTGATCGACTGCGGACACGAGGTCGTCCGCGTCCGTGACATCCGCAACGATCGGCACACATCTGCCACCGGCGGCTTCGATCTCCTCTTGAAGCTCTTTCAGCTTCTCCGCACGTCGACCAGCGATGGCAACATCAGCGCCTGCATCCGCGATCACCCGGGCGAAGCGCCTGCCGAGGCCGGACGTTGCACCTGTCACCAGCGCAACATTGCCGGACAGCTCGGTCGAGAAGTTCGGGAGTCCATATTCCGACATGTGCTGACCCTCCCTATACGAAGCCGGCGGCGACCACGCCACCAGTAGCGATCCGAGTCGCTGTTAGCCACATCACAGAACTTTATCTATGGATCGTAGATTTGGCAACCGAACCGGCGTGCGTCGTTTGCCGTCGATAGAGCCGCCCGGGCCGGGCTCCCGTGTCCTGGTCGTCCCGTCGCGTCACGACTCCCGCGACAACCGTCGCCGCGTAGCCACGAGCTTCCTGAATGAACCGCTCGGCCCCAGAAGGCAGATCCGCGACGAGTCGCGGGAGCGTCAACGACAACTTCTCGACGTCGATGACATTCAGATCCGCACGCTTACCCACGGCCAACGTGCCACGGTCGTCGAATCCGTACAGTTCGGCCGGGTCTTTCGTGAGTCTCCGGACGAGGCTCTCGATCGCGAACCGCGGTCCGCGACGACGGCGATGCCCCCAATGCGACAGCAGGAACGTCGGGAAGCTTGCGTCGCAGATGAAGGCAACGTGCGCACCCCCGTCCCCCAACCCCATCACGTACTGGGAATCGCTGAGAAACTCGCCGATCCGGTTCAGATTGCCGTGGACGAATCCGGTGGCGAACCAGATCAGAATCGCACGCCCCTCATCGGCGATCAGCAGGTCGTAGAGAACGTCGAGTGGGTCCCGCCCTTCGGCCTCGCCGCGCCCGGCCATCGATCTGCTCGGGTCGGGCTCGTAGTCGAGATCGGCAAGGCTGTAGATGTTCGCGAGATTGCGCTGAAACGTCAGGTGAGTGTGTTTGCGTGGGTCGCCGGAATCGACAGGAAGATCCTCTTCAGCCAATATCTGCGCCTTCACCGACGGTTGCGCCATCCTGCGCCTCCGCTCGGCCAACGGTAAATCCGCGACCTCCACGTAGCTGGGACGCCCGACGAACGGGTGGTAGGTCGCCAGGGAGATCAGCCCGCCGATTGCCCGGGGCGCAATCTGCGGGTGGATGCGTTCGCCGGATCTCCCCGCGTCCGCGATGATTGCGCGGGCCTTCGTGAACTCCTCCGCGCCGAGTGTCAGATTCTCGGCGAAGGTGAATGTTATGGGTTGACCGGTTTCCCGATGCAGCCGTCGCATCATCTCGATCTCCGACGACAGCGTGTTGGCGTCGCGCTTACCCAGCCCGGCACGGTATTGCTCGCCAGGCTGTCCCTCTACGCCTCCCGCAACTCCGGAGGGCACCAATTGGAACACACCGCCGCCCGCATCGCGCATTGCACGAGCCATTGCGAGTAATTCCTCCTCCGGGGCCCTTGTGCCCGGAAGCGTTTCACCACCCGACCCGCGATGGGCCGCCACTCGCGAGGTCCCGACACCCACCGCGCCTGCACTGATGCCTTCGCCCACAATGCGAGCGATCTCGGCTACCTCGTCGTCGGTCGCCGGTTCGTCCTTTTCCGCACGGTTTCCCAGCACGTACGCCCGGACTGCACTGTGGGGCACTTGCGTGGCAACGTCCACGGCGAACTCACGTTCGGCGAGGATGTCCAGGTACTGCGGGAAGGTCTCCCACCCCCAGGTGATGCCGTCGTGGAGAGCCGAGCCGGGAATGTCCTCCACGCCTTCGGTCAGAGCCACGAGCCAATCCTCGGTTCCCTCGCGAACCGGCGCGAACCCGATTCCGCAGTTTCCGGTGATCACCGTTGTCACGCCGTGGCCCGAGGACGGCAGCAGTTCGGTGTCCCACGTGAGCTGACCGTCGTAGTGGGTGTGGACGTCGATGAACCCCGGGGTCACCAGTTTCCCTGTGGCATCGATGACTTCACGAGCATCACCGTCGATCGTCGGCTCGATCGCGACGATCTTGCCATCGGTGATCGCCACATCACCAACGACGGCGGGTTCGCCGCTTCCATCGGCAATTCTTCCGTTCGCGATCAGTAGATCGAACATCACGTGCTCCAGAAGTCGTAGGAACGATTGGCGCTCAAGCGGGTTCGGCAGCCTTTTCGACGGCGACGGGCGTTTCGCGTTCGGCTCGCTTCTTGCGAGGAACCAGCGCCACCAGCACCGCGGCGGCCACTCCGGCGAACGCGAAGGCGTAGTAGGCCCAGTTCGCGCCAAGGGCAGAACTCATGATCAGACCGGTCAGAATGGGGCCACACACCCCGCCCAACCGGCCGAGACCCACAGCCAGGCCGAGCGCCGTACCACGCGCCGCAGCCGGGTAGAAGACCCCGACGAATCCGTAGACACCTGTCGTGGACGACGCGCAGAAACCGATCAGCAGAACCAATCCGAATACGAGCGCCTGCGCCGGCTGCAGAGTCAGTGCGGACACCGCGAGCGCACCACCGACGAAGCTCACCGAAATCACCCGGCGCGATCCCAGCCGATCCGCCAGACCCGTGATCACCACCATGCCGAACCCGCTGCCCAGGTTGAAGGCGAGCAGGAACGTCAGAGCAGACCCGAGATCGTAACCTGACGCCCTCAGCATCTGCGGGATCCAGGTATTCATGCCGTACGAGACAAGGAGACCGAAGAAAGTGATGAGTGGGAACATGATCGTCGCAATCCTGTATCCAGGCGCGAACAAGAGCTTCAGTCCCGACTTCGTCTCGGAATCTGTGCTCCTCGTCTGATCGAGGGCCATGCCCGACTCGGCGCCGGCATCGATCGAGTATCGCTGCGCCAGCGCACGGGCCTCCGCGTGCCGCCCCTTGCTCGTGAGGAATGCGATCGATTCGGGCAGGTGCCGGTACGCAATGACCAAAAGGACGATGCCCAGGAGGCCACCCGCAGCGAACATCGACTTCCAGCCGAACGCGGGAATCATGAAGATGGCAGCAATGGAAACCACGACTCCTCCGATGGGGAACCCGGTCTGGATGACGCCGTTGTAGAACTGCCGCCGATCGACCTTGACGTATTCCTGCGTGAGCGCAATGAGGGTGGGGAGAGCTCCACCGAAACCGAGCCCGGCAAGCAACCGGAAGAGGCCGAAAGCCTCCAGGTTGGGCGCCATGGCACACAATCCGGTGAAGAGGCTGAAGCTCACGATGCAGGCGAGTACGACAGGTCGCCGACCGATGCGATCCGTGATGTAGCCGGCCAGCATCGCACCGGCCATCATGCCGAACAGTGACAGACTTCCGATCAGTCCTGCTGTTGCGGTGGTGATTCCCCACTGTTCGGTCTCCAACAACGTCGGGAGGACCGCGCCGAACATGATGAGATCGACACCATCGAGGATCGTGATGGCCAAGCAGGTAAGGACCACGGATCGAGCACCCGAAGTGGTCCTCTCGTTCCCCAGACTGGATCTATTCGACATGTTGGTTCCTTCAGGGTGTGAGTATCTGCGTTCGATGTGCCGGTGACGTGCGAGTGACGACGTGAACGTGCATCAACTGGGGGCAGAGCATTCGGACGCACATTCCTTGCGGTCCGTCCAGATGCCAGCCCGGGACCTATACGTCACATCGCTTCAATCTAATGGGTATAGATACCTCGAGGCAAGCAGCTACAGAGGTTGAATTGTCTCAATATGCTGATATTGAGCATGATTCGGCCGAGACAGCAATCGGCGGCCGACAGAGTCGGCCGCCGATCACCAGAGTGCATCAGAAGCTGGTACTCATCCCCATCTCCGTGGATCCGCGAACGCGCGGGCCATCCACTGATGAAAGTGCTGGTTGGCAATCTCGTTGCGCCCGAAGTAGAGCGGTCCGATGTCCGTATTCGCGACAGCCTTCTGCAAGCCCTCGTTGACGACGAGATCCTCGTCCCGAAGCACGGCCATGAGAATGCTCCAGTTCTTGTCCCACCGCACCTTCTGCTCGTCGGTCACTGCAGGCTCTCGCGTGAGCAGACGCATCTGCATCCGAGTCCCGACGGCCGTGCCGGGAGCGGGTACGAAATTGAGCACCTCCAAATGGTCCGGCTGACGCAGCACCGACATATTGGGCATCAGGAAATGCGCAACGGTGATGTGCCGATCGATCGACGCACCCTCGGGTGCTTCACCACGCACCGCGTCGATGCTCTTGCGTGCCGTCACCATTCGTCCGTGCCTGCCCATCGGCTCCCACGCCTGCGCATTGTTGTAGAAGTACGGGGCCACAGTCCCGGCGTGGGTCGAGGTGATGTGGTAGCCGTCGAGGAAGGCGTCCATCAGGACCTTCCAATTGATGTCCACATCGAAGTTCTCGGTGACGTAGCAGGTGTACTTGTCCATCTCCATGGCGGCGAGGGAGTCGTCGAACTCCGAGCCGAGCCACTGCGCGATGTCGATCTTGCGGTCACCTGCTGCCGAGTCGATGGCCCAGACGAAGCCGTGCCGCTCCTCGACCGGAATCTCCAGCAGGCTCACGCAGCTGCGATCCACCGTTCCGAACGTCGGTTCGTCCGCGATCGACCGCAGGCTGCCATCACTCGCGTACGCCCAGCCGTGGTAGCGGCACGAGAAGATCCGCTTCGAGCCCTTCTCATCGGGAACGAGCCTGGCTCCTCGGTGCCGGCAGGTGTTGACGAAGCCACGAACTCCACCGTCCGCCTGCCGAACGAGAACAACCTCATTGTTGGGTAGCTGAACGGTCAGGAAGTCGTTCTTCCCGGGCAGTTCGGTGCTGTGCGCCGCGATGATCGGAACATATCCGAACAGCTCTCTGCGCTCACGCGCCGCCAGCTCCGGGTCCGTGTAGACGCGCGGATCGATCTCGAGGATCTCCGGCGCCAGATCGGTGGTGTCGTTGTCGAGGTGATTGAACATCGCCCGCGCGAAGCCCGTTTTCGTCGCCTCGTCGTACGGCAGATCGGTATATACCATCGTGCACACTCTCCTTCGCGGGGTCCGCTCGGGTCCCCGCACACATCGCTAAAGCTGCAGACTCTTGATTTCGGTGAATTCGTCGAGGCCGAACGCCCCGCCCTCACGCCCGTGGCCGGACTGCTTGAACCCGCCGAACGGCGCAGCACCGTTGAACTTTCCACCGTTCACCTCGATCTGCGTGGCACGCAGCGTGCGCGCGACCGACTTCGCGCGCTCGGGGTCGCCGGACCACACGGCGCCGGCGATACCGAAGATCGTGCCGTTCGCGATCTCGACCGCCTGCTCGGGCGTGTCGTACGGGATGATCGACAGCACCGGACCGAAGATCTCTTCCTGGGCGATCGTGGCGTCCGGGTCCACGTCCGAGAACACCGTCGGCTCCACGAAGTAACCGGTACGGGCCGGCGCGTTGACCGAGCCGGCAACAAGTTTCGCGCCTTCCTTGACTCCTGCACGGATGTAGCCGAGCACCCGCTCACGCTGCGCTGCGGTGACCATGGGTCCGAGCTTCGTGTCGCCGTCGGTCGGGTCGCCCGGTGCGTAGCCGGCGACCGCCTCCGCGGCAAGCTTCTCTGCGGCCGCGAGGCGCGAGCGCGGCACTACCATGCGGGTCTGCGCATTACAGGACTGTCCGCCGTTCATGAAGCAGGCCCGCACGGTGTGCGGCACGGCCTTCGCGAACTCGTCGTCACTCAGGTCGTCGAGCAGCACCGCCGCGCTCTTTCCGCCCAGTTCGACCGACACCCGCTTCACGGTTCCCGCGGCCAGTTCGAGGACTCTCTTGCCGACCGAGTTCGAGCCCGTGAAGCTGACCATATCGATGTCCGGGTGAACGGCGATGGCCTCGCCGACGATCGGTCCGTACCCGTGGACGAGGTTGAACACGCCGGGTGGGATTCCGACCGCGTCGACCGCCTCCGCCAGAGCGCGGGCGGTGAACGGGGCGACCTCGCTGGCCTTGACGACCACCGTGCACCCGGTCACCAGCGCAGCGCCGATCTTGGCGGTGATCTGGTGCAGCGGGTAGTTCCACGGCGTGATGCAGCCGATCACACCCACCGGCTCACGCACGATCAGCGAATTGCGGAGTGGTTCCTCCCAGGGGAAATCCTTCGCGGCCGTTACCGCCTCCCGCAGGTCGACGATCCCCAATCCGACCTGAGCCCAACGTGCGACCCTGTGCGGGGTGCCGACCTCGGCGACGACGATGTCCGTGATCTCGTCCTGCCGCCGCTCCAACTCGTCCGCCAGGAGCGAGACGATTTCGGCTCGTGCGCTCGGCTCGGTCTGCGACCACGGCTCCAACGCCCGCCTCGCCGCGACCACCGCGAGATCGACATCCACCGCAGCTCCCGCGGGGACGTCCCCGATCCGCTCCTCGGTGGTCGGATTGACGACGTCGATACGCTCCGCGCTCGCAGAGGTAGTCCACTTGCCGTCCACATACAAATCAAGGGTCATGATGGCTCACTCCGCATCATCGGTAGATCGAATTCACCGGGCAGCTCGAAAACAATGTTTCTTTCGAAAACCCGCGACAGGAACACGCCGGCACAGAAGGTGGGCGCACTTCGGTCATGGTCGGCCAGCTCGGATATACCGTAAGGCTGTAGATAAACACTGTCAAGTCAGCACACACCCGGTCGAACGTCCGAATTTCCTGGTACACAGCCTTTTTGACGAACAAGCGAGATCGCCTACTTACGTTGGACCCATGTCCTCGGAAGGCTGCCCGCCGGGTTCCAGCAACCGCATCGCTCAGGAGCCGATGAAATCCCGCAGGCTTTCGCCACTTACCGGTGTAGTGGCCAGTCCCATCACCCCGGCCAGGAAACCGCGGATCGTCACCACGAAGAGCTCCCGCGACGACCACTTGTTGGCCGCCAGCGCGCGGGTCAGCGTGGAATGTCTGTGCTCGTTGACGTTCGGGAAAATCTCCCTGTTGTTGACCGGGTCGCGCATGAGGTCGGTGAGAGTGGTCGCGAGTGAGATTTTTTCCAACCCGTCCAGTATCACCACATGCAGGGGTGTCGGTACGCCCCCGTCGTCGAGGATTCGAGCGCACTTCTCATACGTGCTCGTGAGGACGTCACGCGGAAGGAACTGCACCAGCACGAGCGCGGCATTGGGGTGGCGCAGGATCGCGTCGCGGTAATTGAGACCGAGTTCGACGAACCACTCCGCCCAGTGAGTACCCGGCGAATACTCCGGCACGGTCGCCTCCGTCATGATCTCCTTCGCCACCTCCGTCATGAGCTCACGACGATCAGCGAAATGGTGATACAGCGAGGACGTTTTCACGTTCAGTTGCTTGGCAACACGCGGCAGACTGAACGCATCCATTCCTTCGGTGTCGATGATCTCGATGCTTGCCGCGATCGTCGAACTCCGACTGATCAAGGGCTTCGGTGGCCGTCCCATCACTCACACTTTCACTCGAGGTCTGCGTCAGGACCGGTGGTTCAGATCCACGACCTCGCCGTATCGGCTGCGGTGGAAGACCAACGGTTGCGTGGTGGAGTCGGAAGCGAAGTCGAGCAGGTCGGCGACGGCAATCAGGTGATCGCCACCGTCATGCTCCGCAGCGAGCGTCACCTCGAACCAGGCCGCCACACCGCCCAGGATCGGCGCTCCGCGCCCGGCCGGGCGCCACTGCACCCCCTCGAACTTCGGTCCACCCGATTTCGCAAAGCGGTCACTGAGGTTGTGTTGGCCGGAGGAAAGTACGTTGATACAGAATGTTTCAGTGGTACGGATCGCCGGCCAACTCGTCGAACGTCTGCTCGGACACAGCAATACCTGAGGCGGATCCAGTGACAGCGCCGAAAACGACTGGCAGGTGAACCCCGCCGGTTCCTCGCCCACCATCGCCGTCACCACCGTCACGCCGGAACAGAAATGTCCCAATACATCGCGGAGCTCCCGGGTGTCCACCACCGTGCCCGTGCCACTATTCAATCGTGTCGACATGTGCCGTCCTCTCATTCGCACGGTGCGATGTGCACCCTGATCTCGCCTGCCGGATTGAGCCATCCGCGACTGTTTGCGTAGGCGACCATCGCGTCGAAGCTCGCCGACCACGACTCGTCGGAGGCCTGCGCCCCCGCCAGAGCACGGATCGCGCCCGGATCGACGAAGACGTGCTGTTCGCCGGACGGTCTGCCGAGAACGGCAAGGTCGCCTGCCGAGATACTGTGCTCCCGGTCGGCCGGTTCGATCTGGAGGGAGCCGAACTCATCGGCGTCTTCGAGCCGGATCTGCGGCTCACCGGGGGTCCGGTGGACAACGATTCGCACGGGCTTCTCCGCTCTCGGTGGGTCTGGGCTCAGCTGGCGTGTTGTCGAACCGTCGCGTCCGAGGTCACGTTTCGGGTTTCGAGCATCGTCAGCACTTCACCCATCAACAGCTGCACACACGCATCGCGCGATTCCCCCTCCGCAATGGCCGGTACCACGGTGACGCCGTCGGCCACCTCCGCCGACCGGATGTCGAGGATCAAGCTTGCGAGGCCGCTCGGCGTTCCGACGTAGACGACGGTGTCGTCTCCGTCCGTGTTGGTCGTCGACGGTTGCCACCTGGCTTCGGAGCGGGCGGTGCGAGCATCGGACGCGATGTGGACGACGACGTCGAGCAGCACATCGAGCCCACCGGACGCGCCACCGTTTTCGTGTTCGGCCTGAATCCACGAGCGCTTTCTCTGCGCCGCACGAAGGTCCGCAGCTGTGATCCGTACCGTGTCGACGGCACCCGGTCGTCGTACCAGGATGGTGCTGTCGACCGACGCGGTCGGTGTCGACAGGTCCACGGCGACGGTAACCTGCGCCCCGCTCACGACGCTGCCTGTTCCGAACGTGATGTGGTCCGTCGCCACACCAGCGCCGGGGACAGCGTGGTCGTGCGGAACACGAGAGGATCCGACGACAGAGTCATCATGTCGCCGTCGAACCGCACATTGCGTTTCTGGTTGTCGCCGATCCAGTTCGGGTACAGCGATACTGCCATCTCGTGCCAGACAGCCGAGTTGTCCTCGTCGACGCGGTAGGGGCCCGAATACGCGAGGTATCCGCCCGCAGCCTCACTTCGCTCGCTCACCTCGCCGCTGTGCACGTTGGGCGACCGGTACCGGGTTCGGTCGGGGCGCATGATCTGTGCCGACATGAACCCGCCTGCCGAGTAGATGATCAGTCCGCGAGCGTCGAGGCCCAGCGGGTAGTCGACCGTCCCACTGTCGGTGGTCGTCGAATACTCGACGAGCTCCCAGGCGCCGACGATTCGGTCCGCGATCGACACGCCATCGATGTCGGTGTCGGTGTCGGTGCTCATGTCATGCTTCCTTTCAGCTCACAGCACGTCGCGCGTGCAGAGAAGGACCGAACTCGAGAGTGCCGCCATGGGTCCACCGATGAAGAGGGACACCTTCGCATCGGGAACCTGGTTGGTCGAGATTCCACGCACCTGGCGCACGGCCTCGACCGCCAGCCCCATTCCGTTGACGAACGAATCCGCGAGGTTGCCACCGCTGGTGTTCACCGGAAGCAGTCCGTGTGGAGCGGTCAGATTCTCGACTGTCATGACCTTGCCGGCTTCTGATCCGCGCGGGCACAGTCCGTGATCGATTAGTGCGGCCACACCGGAGCCACTGAAGTTTTCGTAGACCTGGACGACATCGACCTGGTCGGGACCGAGGTCGGCATCCGCCCACAGGGTTTCCGCGACCCCAGCGGCGCCGGAGAATCCGGCCGAGGTGTAATCGAGATCGTTCTCGGTGTCGACGGCGTATCCGCCGACCGCGCCCTGGCAGCCGGCCAGCACATACGCCGGATTCGGATGGAGCTTCTCGGCACGATCGGCGGCCACCAGGATCAGCGCGACGGCTCCGTCGTTCTCCCGAGAGCAGTCGTAGAGCCGGTACGGCTCGACGATCATCCGGGCGGCCTCGTAGGTCGATTCGTCGAGTGGACGACCGAACGCGGCGGCATCCGGATTCTGCTGCGCGTGGAGGTAGTCGGCGAGAACCAGCGACCTCATCGCGGATTCCGGAACACCGTCGTGCTCGAGCATCCGCTGGGTGCGCAGCGCGCACGATTGGGCCGGTGATCCGACGCCGTGCGGAAGCATGTGACCGTCGAAATGGTGCTTGGCGTATCCGAGACGCCCGGAATCCTGTTGTGCCATGGCGCGATACACGACAACACACTGTGCTTGACCGGCCGCGATGGCGACCGCCGCGTTGGTGATCGCCGCAGCGGCGCCGCCCCCGCCACCACCCCAGATCATGTTCGACCATCGGATCCGGTGCGCCATCAGCGACGCACCCACGACCGTCCCGTCGTTCTCACCGCCGCCGTACGAGACGAGGCCGTCGATCTCGCGTGGCGACACACCGGCGTCGCCAGCAGCTTGGACAATCGCCTGCAAGGTCATCCGAAGCTCGCTGTCGGGCGATTCGCCTCGCTTGTAGTGGAATTCGCTGACGCCTACCACTGCTGCCGCACCACGCAGAAATGTATCGGTCATCGTTGTGCTCCCCGCTCGGTCTGGGTTGACGTGCTCACGCGTTGCCATCGGAGCAGCGGCCAGGGTGTCTCGGACGGCTGTTGGATGATGCCCGCAACTGCATCACCGATGGCGATGTCGGTATCGCTGCTCTCCGCCAGCAGACCGAGGACTCGGCGTCCTCCGGCATGCGGCAGTTCGACGAGAACCGTGACGTACGGCAGTTCGCCGGCCAGTTCCGGGATGAAGGGGTGCCAGGTCCGCGACCACGAGAAGACCCGTCCGACCGGTTCCACCGCGACCCACTCCGGGTCGAACGTCTGGCACCGGCCGCACATCCACCGTGGTCCCCAGATCCACAGGTCACACTCGCCGCACCTTTGCAGCCGCAGCTCACCCGCCCGCAGGCCCTCCCAGTACGGCAGGTCGAGGCCGTCCGCGGACGGGCCGACCAGTGACGTGGCCGGGAACTCGCGGGCCAGGTCGGCACTCGGTGTCATCGAGTCGCTCCGCTCTCGTGAATTGACATGTTGCTCCTTGCCCCGCAAGTGGGTGTCGCGGCGAACCTCTTCGGTCAGTGCCTGGTCAGTGCCTGGTCAGTGCTTGGTCAGGTAACCCGCGTCGATCGGCAGGTCGATCCCGGTCACGTATTTCGCGGCGTCGGATACGAGCCACAGCACCGCGTCGGAGATGTCCTGGGGTTCGAGCATTATCACGTCGAGCAGGTTCGTGCGGTCGTTGTGCTTCCACTTGCGCACCACGTGCGGCAGCACCTGCGACAGGCCGGCCGCCATGGGCGAATTGACGCCGGTCGGGTTGACAGTGTTGACCCGGATGTTGTGGTCGGCGAGCTCGAATGCGAGGGTGTCCTTCAGGCCCTGGAGGCCGTGTTTCGCGGCACCGTAGTGCCCCCACGACGGGGAAGCGCCCAGTCCGTCGACGGACGAAGTGATCACGATAGATCCGCCTCGGCCTCCGTCGATCATCACGGGGACGACGGCCTTGCAGGCTTTCCACGCCCCGGTGAGGTTGACGTCGAGCATGGTCTGCCATGCGTCGTCGTCGATCTCGATCGTGGACTCGGCGTGATCGTGGATGCCGGCGTTGGCCAGCAGGATGTCGATCCGCCCGAACTGCGATACGGCCAGGTCCGCGACCGCCTTCATATCCGCACTGCTCCGGACATCGGCCTGGATGCCGGCAATCTCGCCCCCGGCTTCCTTCACCAGCTGGATCGTCTCCTCGAGGTCGTCCGGTGTCGCGAGTGCGTACTGCACTTCCTTGATCGGTGCCGCGACGTCGCACACCACGATCTTCGCGCCGGCAGCGGCAAGGGAGAGTGCGTGAGAACGTCCCTGTCCTCGTGCGCCGCCGGTGATCACAGCTACTTTTCCGTCGAGTGAAGTCATCAATGCTCCTGAGTACAAATGAGAGGTGTCGATTTGAGAATTGCTGTACTACCGAGCATTTTTCACACGCTCGTAGTCCATCGTCGCCTGGCTGATCCCGGTCGCGAACCGCTCGCTGAAGCCTTCCTTGCGTGCCTGCGTCCAGTGGTAGGAGTTCAGGAGCGGTTCGCATGCACTCGTGAAGCGGGGCATGACGTCGCGCATGAGAATTCGGTACATGCGCGAGGTGGCCTCGGTGTCGGCCCAGTCGTGCGCCGTCGCGAGGAAGGTGCCGAAGCCGCCGGTGCGGTCGATGATCTTCTGGATGTAGGCGATGGCGTCGTTCGAGTCGCCGATGCAGCCGTATCCGGATTCGTTGACACGCCGGACGAGCTCCTCGTGCGCGACCTGCTCGCCGGGCTCGATCATCTTCATCGGGGTGACCACGTGGCGGTAGTCCATGAAGTCACGCAGGCCGTACCTGGTGTCCTCCACGGCCTGCTCGACGGTGTCGGCGATATGGATGTTGCCGACGATCGCCCAGTCGCCGCGGTCCACGCTCTGCCCGTGCTCGTTCGCCTCATGGGTGGTGATGCCCCACGTCTGCTCGAGGAGTTCGATCGACTTGTCGCCGGTGCCGCCGATGGATAGCAGGCCAAGTCCGTATTTCCCGGCCAGCTTCGGGCCGGACGGCGACATCGCGGCCGCGACCGTGATCGGGAGGCCCGGGTACGAGTAGGGGCCCAGCTGGACGCGAGCGTCCTCGAGGGTGAACCATTCCGTCTTCCGGTCGACCGGACCCGGCGTGCCCAGCAGTTCCAGGATGGCGTCGAGGGATTCTTCCATCCGCGGCCGCAACAGGCTGTAGTCCATGCCCATCATCTGCGAATCGGCCACGAGCGCACCCGGCCCGACACCGATGCGGATACGTCCACGAGTCATGTGATCCAAGAAGGTGATTCGATCGGCGACCATCAGCGGATGGTGGTAGGGCAACGAGATGACCCCACTGCACAGCTCGATGCGTGACGTCCGCTGCGCAGCCGCAGCGATCATCAGTTCCGGCGACGGCCCGACCTCGTATCCACCACTGTGATGCTCCCCGAACCACACCTGATGGAATCCGAGCCGATCGAGGTCCTCGACGTGGCGGAGATCCTGCTCGATCGCCATCGTGGGATTGCGTCGAGGGTTGTGGTACGGCGGAAGGAACACACCGCACCGAAGTGGCGCTTTCCTCGCAGCCGGCGCAGCACTCTCGGACGACCCGTTGTTCGCAACTGTCGGTTCCATGTCAGATCTCCTGTCGGTCATTGCGTGAGGCGCCGCAGATGGTGACGATGGCGCGGGCTGTCTCGCCTCCACGGTTGTGCCATCGGTGCTTGTTGCCGTTGACCACAACCGTGTCGCCGGCGCACAGTTCGATCTCCACGCCGTCGTCGAGCTCGAGCACGAGCGAGCCCTCGAGAAGGACGTGCACGTCCACGGAATCGGTGCGGTGAAATCCCGGTGCGGCGTCGTCCATATCGACAATTCCGTTGTCGTTGTCCCCGATTCGTCCGGGCGCGAGCACCCAGCCGATTACCCAGACTCCTCCGGGGTCCGGAAATCCGACGACGTCCGGCACGACACCGGAATTAGGTACCTCCGGAACCGAATCGGTTCGCCAAATGGGGTCGATACCGGCCGCGTCCAGCCTTTCGACGTTCTCGTCGACAGCGAGTACGGCTGCGCCGTTGCGTTCGACAGCGATCACGCGACGAAAGCTCATTGATGCCCTTTCGGGAGATGATCGGGAAACGGCCACCCTTCGAAAAGGGCTCGTGCGGAAGGAATTCGTTTACTGCCCATTCGGAGGTGCCCCTGAACGACCCACCCGCAGGCCGTTCCGTGGATCACCTCATTAATCTAATGTCTATCGATTCTTTGGACAAGCCCGGGAGGGGAATCCGTCAGCCCGATACGCGATCACCGGGCCGAGACGGCTCGATGGCGGCCGACACTCCCGACGCGGTAGCGCGACGCAGAGTACGTGCACACCACCCCACCAGAATTCCGGCGATCGCCGCCGGTATCGCCGACAACAGCAGAACCATCGAACTCGCCATGTTCGCAGCCAGCAAGGCTCCACCCAGCGCCGGCGCGAACAGCCCACCCATCCGGCTCACTCCGAACGCCCAGCCGATCCCTGTCGCACGCACCGACGTGGGGTGCGCCTGCGCCGCGACCGAGGTCAGGGCCGCTGCAAGCCCGATCGCGCCGAACCCCAGGGTGAAGCAGAGTGCGCCCACCGCGATCGAGGAAGCGCCGACCATAAGGTTCCACGCGAGCAGGGAAACCGACGCAATGGTGGCAATCGGCCCGAGGACTGCGGCGGCGACACCGAACCTGCTTCGATCCATCGCCACACTGGGCGCCAGCGCCCCGACGATGCCACCGAGCGTGGCGAGCGATGTCGCGAGCAGCGCGGTGCCTTCTTCCACCCCGTTGCCTGTGAGGATGGTCGCCAGCCAGCTGAGCACGAAGTAGCTCCCGAAGAGCGCAAAGAACATCATCGACCAGATAGGCACCGTCAAGGCTGCTCCTCCGTTGGCGAAGAGCGCAGCGACGCGTGCACCGGCCGGCTGAAAAGGCAAGAGATACTCGGTGTCCGCGCTGTGGGTCGTGCCGACCTCGATCCTGTCGAGGATGGCCGCGACCTTCGCCGAGTGGCCGGACTTGGCGAGGTACTCGATCGACTCGGGGAGCCACCGCACGTTGCAACCAGGATGACGAGAGGAATGACACCGGCGACCAGGAGCAGCGTTTCGCCGCCGTGCAGGGGTACCAGTCGGGATGCAATGAGTCCGACAACGAGGCCACCGACAGCAGTTCCCGAACTGAGCACGGTGACCGTGGTCGCCTTCAGGCGCGTCGGCGGATACTCGTTGCCCAGGGCGAATCCGTTGGGTACCGCGGCACCGATTCCGATTCCCGCGACGAAGCGACACGCCGCGAGTGCCAGGATCGAGGACGCGAAGAAGGAAGGAATGGCGGCGAGCCCGAACACGACAATCCCGAGACCCATGATTCGCTTGCGCCCGTAGCGGTCCGCCAGCGGTGCGATCAGGAAGTTCGACAGAATCTCGCCGATCAGCGCCGCCATGACCACGATCGAGAAGTCGGCCGCCGCGACGCCATAGGAATCCGCGAGGCTCGGAATCGCGTAACCGATCGACAGGACGTTGATTCCGTCGGCAAACGCCAATGCCAAGCAGATGGCGATTGCTCGCCGCTGGAAATTCGACACAGGAACCTTGTCGACGATCTCCGTGATCCTGACCGATGAACTCAAGGGAGTGATCCTTCTGGGCAGCATGGGCCTCGACCTACCGCCCGAGGCAGTTGGGAAACATGATCTCCTGTGCTGAACGGAGATTCGGCGTTCACAAGCAAGTCGCGATCCGCCACACGTCACGCGAGAACCCTTCCGCCTCGGCGTGTCGAGGATCACATCCGGTTAATCTAAACCCCATCGGTTAATCGGTCAAGGGAACCGCCCCTGCCCCGTCATTTTGTAGACCGAAACGGACATATAACCCAGATCCGGTTGACCGCGAGGAATCCGCTGATCTACCTTCATTCCCAGGCAATCGCCCTCTCACCATGTCAGCCCGCGCGCGTACACCACGCGCGAATTCACCTGACGCACCCGGAAGACCGCCTCGACTACCGAGGTGATTCTTCCGGATCACTCTCCTCGCGAAGGATCGCCATGACCACGACACAGATCGACCTTCCCGCGCACCTGGTCACCGATTTCGATGTGTACGATCCGTCCCTGGCCGTGCCGACCGATGTGTTTCAAGATCGGGTCGCCGCGCTACGCAAGCAAGGACCGATCCTGCACTCCCCGCACCACGGCGGGCACTGGGTTGTCACGGGATACAAGGAAGCTCTCCAGGTTCTCCAGGACCCTGCGACGTTCTCGAGCTTTCCCAACAATCTGTTGAATGCCGCGCAGGGCAAGTTCCTCCCGCTCGAACTCGACCCGCCGGAGCACAGTTACTACCGGCAGGCCTTGCAGCCGCTGTTCAGCCCCAAGCAGATGAAGGCGCTCGAACCTGAGATCCGGGCAATCATCACCGAACTGCTCGACCAGTTCGCGCACAGGGGCGAAGCCGAGTTCATTTCCGACTTCGCGCACGAGCTGCCGACGCGAATCTTCCTTGCACTCATGGGATGGCCGCTGAGCGACGCACCGCGGTTCACGGAGTGGACCGACATCACGCTCCAGGGCATTCCCGGGGCGAGCGAGGAAGAATCCGCCGAGGCACGCGCGAAGGCTGCCGCCGACATCTACGAATACTTCGGTCAAGTCGTCGCGCGGGTCCGTTCCGGCGAGGACACCACCGACTCGCTCACGACGCAGATCATCAACACACCACTCGACGTCGCCGGAACACCTCGGCAGCTCACCGACGAGGAACTCAGTCGGATGTTCTTCTTGCTTCTGGTCGCGGGACTGCACACGGTCCAGGGTGCTCTCGCCTGGGGGCTGATCCACCTGTCGAACAACCCCGAGCAGCGCTCGGCGATCATCGATGATCCGACGTTGATTCCGTCGGCGGTCGAGGAGATTCTGCGCATCGAGACCGCCACCAGCGCAGGGCGGCGGGCCACCCGCGACATCGAGATCGGCGGGGTCTCTGTCAAGGCCGGCGACCAACTATTGGTGGTGATGACCGGTGCCAATCGCGACGAGAATGAGTTTGACAACCCTGATGACCTCGAGATCGAGCGGCATCCCAACCGTCACATCGGGTTCGGTGCCGGCCCGCATCGTTGCCTCGGCTCCCACCTCGCACGGCTCGAGCTGAGACTGGCCATGGAGGAAATCCACACGAGGATTCCCGACTATGCCCTCGTCCCGGGCGATTCTCCGGTGTTCCATTCGTCTCAGGTCCGTGGGTGCGCGAAGCTGCCGATCACGTTCACACCGTCGACACGCTGATATCGGCGCGAGACAGGCTGATCACGCCCCGCAGACGCCAAGGTCCCCGGAGGAATTCCGGGGACCTTGGCGTCTGCATCTGAACGCCGCAGTCATGCAGGTGAGGCGGTCACACACCTGACGGTACTGCCGACAGCGCCGGATCGTCAGCGGGCGGCTGCAGCACCCCGTCCCGGACGTGCGAGTCGATCTCGGCCCTGCCCATGCCGAGCAGACTTTCGCAGATCTCGCGTGTCTGCTCACCGGCGAGCGGCGCCTGGCGCAACGGCCAGTCCGGCAACGTGGCGAAGTGTGCCACCTGCTTCGCCGTCGGAAGCATCGCCGGCAGCAGTTCGTGCGCGAGCTCGGTGTAGGCGCCGCGCGCCACCAACTGGGAGTTGGTGAGCAATTCCGGCAATCGGATCATCGCGCCGCTCGGGACACCGGCGGTCTGCAGCGTCTCCATTGCCTCGGTCGGCGTGTGCAGCGTCAGCCACTGTGTCAGCACCTCATCCACCTCGGCGCGGTGTGCTGTCCGGAGCTCGGTGGTCGCGAATCGTGGGTCGTCGATGAGGTCGAATCGTCCTAGCACCTCGCACAACCGGACCCAGTCCTCGTCGTCCCGAACCGTGACGACACACCACTCGTCGTCACCCGCACACGGGTACACCCCGGATGGTGCCGAGTACGGATCCGCATTGCCCGGTGCTTTGATCGAGCCCGGTTCGAGGTGTTCCGCGACGAGCTGGTTGCCCAGTTGCACGACCGCCGTGTCGGCCTGGGCCACTTCGACCGCGGCACCGCGCCCGGTCCGCAGCCGGTTGATCAGCGTGGCGAGAATCGTGGTCGCGGTGACCTGCCCCGCGATGTGATCGGGATAGACGGTGGAACCGTCGCACAGTCCGTCGGAGGTGTCCGCGTATCGCCAGAGCGCCGAGACGCCGCAGGCCGCACGCACCAGCGGTCCGTAGCCGAGCCGCTTGTTCCACCGACCGACGCTCCCGAAGGCGCTGCTCTCGGACACGACGATGCGCGGGTTGATCGCGGCGAGCTCGTCGTAGGACAGGCCCATCGAGGTGAGTGTGCCGGGTTTGAAGTTGGCGAGCACGATGTCTGCGTCGGCGACCAGCTGCTTGAAGATGCGGATGCCCTCGGGGCTGCGCAGGTTCAGCCCGAGGCTGCGACGGTTGCGGTGCCCCCACGCCACCGATGCGGCCAGCGTATCGCCGCGCCGCGACTGCCGCAGTCCGTCGGGGAAGTTCGAGTTCTCGATCTTGATGACATCGGCACCGTTGTCCGCAAACTGACGCCCGAGTTCCGCGCCGAAGACGACGACGCCCATATCGAGGACTCGAAGCCCCTCGAACGGATGCGAACCCGGTTCACGCTGCGGCGCGGCAAACGGATCCCGGGGCTCGCCGACGGCCGATCCGAAAACCACGTCGTTGTGTTCACCGAGTTCTGGTGCACGGGTGTGTAATCCAGCACGTTGCCCATCGATCTTCACGTATCCGGACGGGACGCGCGCGGTGAGACCGGAGGCGATCTCGGTGTCGACGAACGTACCGGACGCGTCGAAGTGCTCAGTCGTGAGAACCTCCGAGACAGTGTTGAGGCCGCCGATCGGGATGCCCCGGGCAGCGCCTTCGGTGACGAGTTGATCGCGGGTGTAGGTACTGAACAAGGTGTCGATCAGCGGGTTGAGTCGGGCGGACGCTCCGAAACGTGCGGGGATGGTGTCGTACTTCGGGTCTGCGAATTCCTCGGGTTCGCCGAGCCATTCGAACATCGCTCGCCACTGCCGTTTCGCAAGCAGACAGATACGCACCTGCCCGTCGGCACAACGATAGACCGGATAGAAGTTGGCGGCGTCGGGCCGGCCACGCGGGTAGTCCTCGGAGCGACCGGCGGCAGCGGAGCCCTGCACCCCGAAGCCGGGGTCGAAGCCGTGCACGATGACCTCGAACGCCGAGATGTCGACGGTCTGCCCGCACCCGGTGTGCAACCGGTCGAAGTAGGCGAGCAGTGCCGACCACGCCGTGTGCACGCCTACCGACTCGTCGATCAGGCCGTTGGGTGGCAGCAGCGGCCGCTGCGCCGGCTCGCCGGACCGCGACAGCACACCGCTGAGCGCGTAGAGCACCTGTTCCGTCGCCACCCAGTCGCGATACGGACCGTCCTGGCCGAAGCCGGTGATCGACACGGCCACGAGCGCGGGATTGATCCGGACCAGGTCCGCGGCACCCACGCCGCGCGCGGCGAGGTAGCCCGGTGCAAACGACTCCAGGAGAATGTCCGAGCGCCGCGCGAGGGCGCGCAGCCGTTCCCGGCCGTCGTCCTCGTCGAGATCGAGGGTAACGCCGAACTTGTTCGCATTGCGCAGCGCGAACGGAATGCTCACACCGTTCCGGACCGGTTGCGCCGAACGCGAGCCTGAGCCTCCGGGAAGTTCGACCCGAATGACCTCGGCCCCGAGGTCGGCGAGGAACCGGCCTGCGGTGTCGCCGAATCCGTCCGTCAGTTCCAGTACCCGGACACCCTGCAGTGGTAGTGCCATCATGTGCTCCAAAGTGTGTGCTTGTCGCGAAACCTGGGTCCTGGTCAGCGTGTTCCGAAGTACACCGACTTCGCGGTGAAGTACGGTGCCAGACCTTCCGGGCCGAGCTCGCGGCCCAGCCCCGACGACTTGACGCCGCCGAACGGTGCGTCCAGGTCCAGGGCGTAGTAGTTCACGCCGACCGTGCCGCTGTGGATTCTCGCGGCCAGGTCGAGTCCGTGCTGTTCGTCGGTGGTCCATACCGTGCCGCCGAGGCCGTATTCGGAGTCGTTGGCGATGGCGACTGCCTCGTCCTCCCCGTCGTACGCGGTGAGGGTCAGCACCGGACCGAATATTTCTTCCTGCGCGATGCGCGCGGAGTTGTCGACACCGGTGAACACGGTCGGTTCGACGAACCAGCCCTGCGGCTGCGCTGCGGGAACGCCACCTCCGGTGGTGATGCGGTAGCCGGCGGCGCGGCCGGCCTCGATGTAGCCGAGGACGCGGTCGCGCTGCGCAGCCGAGACGAGCGGACCGATATCGGTGGCCTTGTCGAGCGGATCACCGACGGTCAGCGCCCGCACGGCCTCGGTGACCGCGTCGACCACCTCGTCGTATCGCGAGCGGGGGGCGAGGATCCGGGTACTCGCGTGGCAGGTCTGACCGTTGTTCACCAGCGACACATCGAGCAGGTTCTTCGCGAACACGTCGAGATCGGCGCGCTCGGTGACGATCGCCGCGGACTTGCCTCCGAGCTCGAGGGTGACCGGGCGCAGCAGCCGACCGCACACTTCGCCGATCGCGCGGCCTGCGGCGGTGGACCCGGTGAACGCCACCTTGTCGACGCCCGGGTGCCCGACCAGGTATGCGCTCGCCGCTCGGTCGGCAGGGACGATGTTGATCACGCCGTCGGGCAGACCCGACTCGACCGCAGCCTCGGCGAAGGCGAACGCATCGAGCGCCGTCTCGGGGGCGGGCTTGAGCACCACCGTGCACCCGGCCGCCAGGGCGGGAGCGAGTTTCATCGCCGCGAGCGGCTGCGGATAGTTCCACGGCGTGATGGCCGCGACCACACCCACCGGGTCGCGGCGCACGACGGTGCGACCACCGAATGCACTCGGCCGCACATCCTCGTTGGCGGCATCGCGGATCAGCGCTGCGTAGTACGAGAGCATCGCCGCGGGGCCGAAACCGTTGACACCACCCGACAGCGCGATCGGCATCCCGTTCTCGCGGCTCACCAGCCGGGAGGTGTCACGGCCACGGGATTTGAGGGCAGCGGCGAACGTGTCGAGCAGGTCGGCGCGCTCAGCGTTGGTCAGTGCGCTCCACGGCCCGGACAATGCAGTGCGCGCGGCCGCGACAGCCTCATCGATGTCGGCGTTGGATGCCATCGCGGAGGTGCCCAGCACCTTCTCGGTGGCTGCCTCGATGACATCGACGGTGCCTCCGGACTTCGGTGCCACCCACCGGCCACCGATAAACAGTTCGTTCCTGTCCTGATCGTTCATGTCGTGCCTTTCGGAGGTGACGGTCAGAGGGTGTCTTCGTGGCCGAACAGCACCGAACTCACCAGTGGAGCCATCGGGCCACCGATGAACAGGGAGGTCTTTGCGCTGGACACCTGGTTGGTCGAAGTGCCGCGGATCTGCCGGACGGCTTCTACCGCCAGGTTCAGACCGTTGATGAACGAATCGGCGATGTTGCCGCCACTGGTGTTGACGGGCAGCTTGCCGGTCGGCGCGGTGAGGTTCTCGACGGTCATGAAGGCGCCGGCAGCTTCCCCGGGCGGGCACAGGCCGTGGTCGATCAACGCTGCGACGGCGGGGCCACTGAAGTTTTCGTAGACCTGCACCACGTCGACGTCGTCAGGTCCGAGACCCGCTGCAGACCACAGTCGTTCGGCGACACCGGGCTTGCCGTTGTTGGCTGGGCCGAATCCGGCGCTCATGTACTGCTCGCCGAGGTCGTTGTCGATTAGTTCCGAATAGCCACCCGGGGCGCCCTGTGCGCCCGCGAGCAGATATGCCGGATCGCGGCGCAAGGTCGTGGCGCGCTCGGCCGAGACGAGCACCAGCGCAACCGCGCCGTCGCTTTCGCGGGAGCAGTCGAACAGGTGGAACGGTTCGGCGATCAATCGCGAGTCGTCGTAGGCTTTTTCGTCGAGGGGACGGCCGTAGCCCTGCGCGGTCGGGTTGTTCTGCGCGTGCTGGTACGCCGCGAGGACGAGGGAACGCATGGCCGAGCGCGGCACTCCGCCGTGTTCGAGCATCCGTTGGGTGCGCATCGCGCAGATCTGTGCGGGTGAGCCGATGCCGTGCGCGAGGAAGTGACTGCCGTAGTGGTACTTCGCGTATCCGAGCCGGCCCGTATCTGCCTGCGTCATCGCGCGATACACCACGACGCAGTCGGCTTGACCGGTGGCGATCGCCGTGGCGGCATTCGTGATGGCGGCTGCGACGCTGCCGCCGCCGCCGCCCCACATCATGTTCGACCAGCGCAGCTCGTCGATCAGCAGCGCGCCGCCGATGATGGCGCCGTCGTTGGCGCCGCCTGCATAGGAAACGAAGCCGTCGATATCGCGGGGGTTGATACCTGCGTCGGCGCACGCATCGAGGATGACCTCGAGGGTCATGCGCTTCTCGCTGTGCGGCGCTTCTCCGCGCTTGAAGTGCTGTTCTGCGACGCCGACGACTGCGGCGGCGCCGCGCATGATGTTGGCGCTCATCGCTGTTCTCCTTCTGCGGTCGCGTCGGCTCGGCGCCAGCGCAGCAACGGCCGGGTGGCGCCCTCGGGCTGTTCGAAGACTCCGACGACCCGGTCGCCGATCTCGGGGTTCGCGTCGATGTCGTCGGTGAGGATGCCCAGGACCCGACGGCCGTCGGCGTGGGGCAGCTCGACGAGCACCGTCACGTACGGCAGGTTGTCGGCGTATTCGTCCATGTACGGGTACCAGCTGCGATTCCAGCTGTAGACGGTGCCGACGGGTTCAACGTCATTCCACTCGAGATCGAAGCTGTGGCAGTGACCGCAGATGGCCTGCGGACCCCAGATCCAGGTGCGGCATGCAGTGCAGCGCTGCAGGCGTAGCTCGCCGGCAAGGAGTCCGTCCCAGTGCGGCTGGTCGAGGCCATCGGGGGCGGGACCCCACGGTTCTGCTGTAGGTTCTGTCGTCGTCATGCGTTCGTGTCCGTTCCAGCGGTGAAGTTCTCGAGCTTCGCGGCCAGCCAGCGTCCGTCGTGGAGTTCCCAGATCGAACGCAAGCCGATCAGACGGTCACCCATGTCATAGACGGTCTCGCCCACCATAAGGTGGCCCTCGGCGCGAACGTCCTTGATCTCGAAGCCCTTGGTGGCCTCGCGCGGGGTGTCGATTCCATCGAAGACCGCCGGGATGTTCTCTCGTACCATGTCGCGGAGACATGCCTTCATGTTCCCGACGTGGACGTAGCCGACGTGCTGCTCGTACAAGACACGGAAGTCTTCGACAGACATGTGAACTCCTCGGTTTCGTGACACGAATCCGTCGTGCCCGTACAGTGCAATAACCTTATGTCTTTAGATAAAAGTCGTCAACGTCACGCGAAGCGGAACTGCCCGCTCCCCGAGATCGCGACCTTTTGACCTGCGAGATCGTCGTCGACGAGGCGAGCGAGGTCGTCGTGCTCTGTGGTCACCGCGAGCGTCCGCTCGCCGGTCGCCGTGCGTGCCGCCAGGAAACCCTGCGCGGGGTTTCCGTCGCGGCCGTACATCACCGTCCACGATTCGGCCGAAGCCGTGCCAGCGTAGGATTCGAGCGCTCTCGTCGTGGGCTGCGCGTCGACCTCGGTCTGCACATCCAGACGCGTGAATCCTCCAACAGGAGGCTCGGTCCGGTACACACCCATGGCGTGCTTGGTGAGGTAGCCACTGTTGGCGGTCACCAGACCGTACGAGCCCGGGGACTCACGCAGCCGCGTCACCATCGTCGCGATCGAGTGGCTCACGTAGTTGTTCCACGGTCCTCCGCCGAACGTCAGGCCACCGGTGATGGTGAGAGGCCGACCTGGATCATCCAGCGCGAGTCCCAGTTCGTTCGCCGCAACCTGCACCGCCGACGGAAAACACGAGTAGACGTCGACGTGCGCGACGTCGTCCAGCCCGATACCCGCGAGCTCGAGAGCTCGCGCCCCGGCAATGCGGATCGCCGGCGACCCGTCGAGTGCACCCCGTTCCGCAATCGCATACGTATCGTGCGATTCGGTGCCGGACTGCGGAAACACCCAGTGCTCCCGAGGAATTCCGAGTCGGGTCGCGATCTCAACCGAGCACATCAACAACGCCGCACTCTGATCGACCATGTTGTTCGAGTTCAGCAGCTTGGTGTAGGGCGTGGAGATCATCCGGTTGTCGGGCGACGGGGTCGCGATCTCGGCTGCGGTGTATTCGCGCTGCACCCACGCGTTCGGATTCGTCGCGGCGATCTTGCTGAATCGCGACCACAGGCCGCCGAGAAACTCCTCGTGCTCTTCGCGCGAGCGACCCGCCGCCAGCCGCAACGCCTGCTCGAACAGCGGGTACACGTACGAGGGCCGGTCCAGACCGATCCGGCGTTCGCTCTCGTCCGCCATCGGCACGTCGGTGACCATGATCTCGGCGGCCGGCACCGACTCGTCCTGCACGGTCCACTCGGGGCGCAGCTGCTGCGCCCGCAGCTTCGTGCGGGTCCGCCAGGATTCCGCGCCGCCGATGAGCACGACGTCGGCGCGACCGGCGGCAATGTCCTCGGCAGCACCGTTGACCAGTACCTGCGGCGTGCTGCCACCGTTCCCGGTGTAGCCGGTGTGCCGGACGGTCGCCCCGATCCGCGCGCCAACGAGCGCACCCGGATCGCGGTAACGCCACGACAGCAAACCCACAACTCGCACGGAGTCGACCAGCTCGAGCAGTCGTGCGGACCCGGCGTCGGTAGCAGCCGCACGCGCCGCGCGCACCATCAGATCCACGGGCTCCACGCCGCCATCACGTTCGCTGGTCTGGCCGGTACCGACCAGGATCGGGGTTCTCGGGTCCAAGGTTGTTCTCGAGCGCAGGCTCACGACTGCACCGCCTCGAGGATGCGCTCGCGGTTCTCCGGCTTCGGCCACCCGCCGAGGATGAGGGTGGTGAGGCACGTGGACTTCCACTTGGTTTCGATCTCTTCGATGATCTTGTCCGCCGGGCCGACCAGCGCCACGTCCTCCACCATTTCGGTGGGTACGGCCTGGGCAGCGAGCTCAGGCCGCCCGCTCAGGTACAGCTCCTGGATCTCGGCGCAGACCTCGCCCCAACCCATGCGCGCGAACACGTCGTTGTGGAAATTGGCGCCTTTGGCCCCCATTCCGCCGGCGTATAACCCGACGGTGGGCTTGAGCCGGGAGGCGGCCTTCTCTACGTCGTCGTTCTCGACGAGCCAGCACACGTTCGCGACCTCGAAGTCGTCCTCGGTGCGGCGCGCTCCCTCGCGCGCGAAGCCTTCGGCGAGTGCCTTGCGGTAGAACTCGTCGCTCTTGGGTGAGAACCACAGCGGGGTCCAGCCATCTGCGATTTCGGCGGCCAGGGCCACATTCTTCGGGCCTTCGGCACCCATGTAGACGGGGATGTCGCTGCGAAGGGGGTGGACGATCGACTTGAGCGGCTTCCCGAGGCCGGAACCACCCTGAAGCGGAAGCTGGTAATGACGCCCCGAGTGGGTCACCGGCTCCTCGCGTGCCCACACCTGTCGCATGATCTCGATGTACTCGCGGGTGCGCTCGAGAGGTCGCGGGTAGGGCTGCCCGTACCACCCCTCGACGACCTGAGGACCGGACGCACCGATCCCGAGGATCACGCGACCACCGCTGAGATGGTCGAGGGTCTGCGCGGCCATCGCCAGCGCCGTCGGGGTGCGCGCCGACATCTGGCACACCGAAGTACCGAGTTTGATCGTCGACGTCTGCGCCCCCCACCAGGCCAGGGGTGTCAGCGCATCCGACCCGTACGTCTCGGCGGTCCAGAAGCTGTCGACCCCGAGGGCTTCGGCCTCGGCGAGCATCCTTTCGACATTGCGGGGCGGGCCCGAACCCCAATACCCTGCGGCGATTCCAACTCTCATGCTCTCTCACTGCTTCCTTGTGTGCCGTCGAACGGGCCGGATGTGGTCAGTGGTTCTGAAATTCGGGTGGACGCTTTTCGAGGAAGGAGACGACCGCCTCGCGATGATCCCGCGTCAGCGAGCTGAGGATCTGGGTGCGGTTTTCGAGGTCGATCGCGGCCCGCATGCCGGGTACTTCGAGGTTCGACCACATGACCTCCTTCGTCATCCACACGCCGAACGGGCTGTTCTGTGCGATGGCCTCCGCGGTGTCCAGTGCGACATCGAGCAGCTTGTCGGCGGGCTCGACGGACGAGACGAGACCGATCCGTTCGGCCTCGGTGGCATCGATGGACCGGCCGGTGAGCATGATCTGCGCAGCTCTCGAGAAGCCGATCATGCGGGGCAGAAGCCAGCTCATGCCGATGTCACAGTTGGAGAGGCCGCGACGGATGAACGCCGCGTGGAATACCGCGGATTCGGACATGATGCGAATGTCGGACATGAGGGCGAGCGACATGCCGCCGCCCGCTGCGGCACCGTTGACGGCCGCGATGATCGGTGGCCGCGCGCTACGGAATGCCTCGACGAGGCCCGCGATGTGTTGCTGCACCCGCAGTCCGAGTTGCGCCCGCCCCTCCCCCTCGGTGGCGCCCTGCGGTGTTCCGTAGCCGCGAAGATCCAGTCCTGCGCAGAAGGCTCGTCCTTCGCCGGTGAGGACGATCGCGCGGGTGGTCGAATCGTCGCGCACCTCGGCGAGCACCTCGTGCAACGCGTCGATGAGGTCGACGTTCATGGCGTTCAGTTCGTCCGGACGGTTCAGCCGAATCAGCAGAATGCCCGGCCGCGGCCGTTCGGTCAGGATCAGTTTCGAATCGGACACAATGCGCTCCCCAAGGGTGAAGTACTCGACATCCGGAGGCTAATGCCTTTAGATTAAAAGCTCAAGGACCCCGGGTCGAAGAGCGCGACGGTAAGGAAGGTCAACATGACCGATCTCGACGGCAAGGTGGCTGTAGTCACCGGAGCCGCAAGCGGCATCGGCGCGGCCACGGCCCGGACGTTCGTCCGGCGCGGAGCGCGAGTGGTTATCGCCGACATCGACGATCCACGCGGCGCTGCGGTCACCGAGAGTCTCGGTGACCGCAGCGTCTACCTGCACACCGATGTGCGCAACGAATCCGAGGTGGCGGCCGCCGTTGCGCTGGCGGTCGATCGCTTCGGCCGGCTGGACTGCATGGTCAACAACGCCGGCCGGGTGGGTGCGTGGACGTTCCTCGAGGACACCTCTCTCGAGGAATGGGAGGCCGGGTTCGCGATGCTCGCACGCAGCGCCTTTCTCGGTACCAAGCACGCCGCACGCGTGATGCGTGACCAGGGCTCGGGCAGCATCGTCAACGTCTCGAGCGTGGCCGGCGTGCGCACCGGATTCGGGCCACACCCCTACAGCGCCGCAAAGGCCGCCGTGCTGCAGCTGACCCGGACCGCTGCCGTGGAACTGGCCGAATTCCGAATCCGAGTGAACGCACTGATCCCCGGCGGTGTCGCCACCCGGATCGTCGGCCACGGCGCGGGACTCGAAGACGACGCTCTCGACCGCAGCGTCGACGCCGTACGCCGCAGTCTGGGAAAGTTCCAGCCCATCCCCCGCGCCGGCGAACCCGAAGACCTCGCGCACGCCGCCGCCTACCTCGCGTCCGACGATTCGACGTTCGTCACCGGCCAGTCCCTCGGCGTCGACGGCGGACTGACGCTGGGCAAGAAGTGGCCGTCCAACTACCACGAAGAGGCGAAAGCGGCATCGAGTCGCGTAGCAACACACTAAATTTCGCGTACACCTAGGGTCACCGATCAATTCCGTGTGCAACACCGCAGGAGAGGACGGCTCGTGACCGCCGTGGATTTGGGGATGCCGAAAACGCGCCCTACTAGTGCGACCACGGACCGCCCCGAGACGCCGGACCTCCTCGACCGATTCGGCCGCATCGCACGGGACCTACGCGTGTCGATCACCGAGAAATGCTCGTTGCGCTGCACCTATTGCATGCCCGAGGAAGGCCTGCCCGCGATCCCACGCGAGCAGCTGCTCACCGCCGACGAGATCGCGCGCATGGTCGGTGTGGCCACCCGGCTGCTCGGTGTCCGCGAGGTGCGCTTCACCGGCGGCGAACCGTTGATGCGGCGCGACCTCGAAGAGATCATCGCGGGGTGCCGCCGCGTGGCGCCCGCGGTGCCGTTGGCGCTGACCAGCAACGCCGTCGGCCTCGCGCATCGCGCGCAGGGCCTGCGCGACGCCGGTTTGTCGCGTGTGAACATCTCCCTCGACACGATCGACCGTGCCCAATTCGCCAGGCTGACCCGCCGCGACCGGCTCGATTCGGTCCTCGCCGGGATCCGCGCGGCCAAGACCGCCGGCCTCCCGCGGGTGAAGATCAACGCGGTGCTCATGCCGGAAACCCTCGACGGCGCCGTGGACCTGCTGCAGTGGTGCCTCGACGAGGAAGTAGAACTGCGGTTCATCGAAGAGATGCCACTCGACGCCGACCACGAGTGGGCCCGCGCCAACATGGTGCCGGCGCAGCGGCTGCTCGCCGTACTCGGCACCAGGTTCGCGCTCACCGAAACGGAGCGGGAGGATCCGTCGACCCCGGCCGAACGCTGGCTCGTCGACGGCGGACCCGCGACCGTCGGCATCATCGCGTCGGTCACCCGGTCGTTCTGCTCCGACTGCGACCGCACCCGGCTCACGGCAGAGGGCACCGTCCGGTCGTGTCTGTTCAGCGACCACGAAACCGATCTGCGGGCCGCGCTGCGCGGCGGTGCGTCCGACGACGACCTCGCCGCGTTGTGGCGCGGCGCGATGTGGAACAAATGGTCCGGACACGGAATCGACGCCGCGGATTTCGTTCCGCCGCAACGCAGCATGGGAGCTATCGGTGGCTGAACAGATGACGACACGCCAGGTCCACACGTTCTGCCGGATCTGCGAGCCGGCCTGCGGCCTGCTCGCCCATGTCCGGGACGATGAGGTGATCGGCCTGCAGCCGGACAAGGACCACCCGGTCCACAAGGGATTCTCCTGCCACAAGGGTGTGCACTTTCTCCAGGTCCACAACGACCCCGACCGGCTCGATCGCCCGCTGAAGCGGACGAACCCTCGCAGCGAGGAAGTCGGCGACTTCGTGACCGTCGAGTGGGACGACGCGGTACGCGAGATCGCGGCCAAGCTCGGCGACATCCGGCAGCGGTACGGGCGCAATGCGCTGGCCGTCTACCAGGGCAACCCGTCGGCGTTCAACGGCACCTACTACGCCAACGCCGGCGCCCTCGCGCGCGGTTTCGACACCCGGATGCGCTTCAGCGCCGGCACCCAGGACACCTCCGCCAAATATGCGGCGAGCGAGGCGATCTACGGGGCGTCGATGGCTCACCCGATCCCGGACCTGCTGCACACCGACTACTTCCTGTGCCTGGGAAGCAACCCGCTCGTCTCGCACATGACCCTCATGCACATCTCGGACCCGATGGCCAAGATCAAGGCGGTGAAGAAGCGGGGAGGGACCGTGCTCTTCGTCAACCCGCGACGGATCGAGTCGTCGGGGCCCGAGACCGGCGAGGTACTGCTGATCACACCAGATACCGACTTCTACTTTCTGGCAGCGATCCTGCACGAGATCATCTTCCGGATCGGATACGACCGAACCGCGGCGCAGAGGCACGCACGCAACATCGACGAATTGCTCGACTTCGTGCGCGGCTACCCCGCCGAGAGAGTGGCCGCGGTGACCGGCATCGACGCCGATGCCATCAGACAGGTCGCCGACGACTTCTGCGCCGCCCCGAGCGCGAGCATCTATATGGCGACCGGCGTGAACCAGGGACGGCAGGGAGCACTGGCGTACTGGATGCTCAACATGATCAGTCTGTTCTCCGGCAACCTGGGCGGGCGCGGCGGAAACATCTACTCCCGCGGCATGACCGACGTCGTGCAGAACTCGAAACGCAAGCGCGAGGATCCGTTCTTCCAGAGCGGTGTTGGCGAGATCCGCACTGTCAGTGGAGACCTCCCCGCCGCGAGGTTGGCGGAGTTCATCGAGAATCCGGACGATCCTATTCGCGCGTTGATCGTCATCTCCGGAAACCCGCTGTTGTCGGTGAGCGGGGAGGAGCGCCTTCGCCGCGCCCTGGAAGACGTGGAACTGATCGTGACGATCGACCTGTACCGCACGGTGACCGGCGAGATCGCGGATTACGTACTGCCCGCGACGGACTGGCTCGAGCACGAGGACGTCAACTTCCTCAACACCATGGGCGTGGCGATGGAACCCTACGTGCAGTACACCCCTGCGGTGGTACCGCCCAAGGGTGAGCGCCGCGACGACTGGTGGATCCTGTCGCGGATCCAACAGGAGATGGGGGTCGAAACTTTGCTCGACAGACCCGATCCCGACCCACTCGCCAACGCGGATGCCGCCATGCGTGACGCGGGCCTGAGCATCGATCTCCTCAAGACGATGCCCTGCCAGACGGCGGTGCTGCCCGAGGCCGTTCCCTCGCACGTGTTCAGCATCGCGGTACAGCACGACGACGGCCTGATCGACTGCTGCCCGAACATATTCCGGCGCGCATACCGGACGGCGGAGGACATCTTCGAAGAATTGGCCGCCGAGGCCCCTGATCAGCTCAAACTCGTCACGCGCCGCACCCTGTACATGGTCAACAGCTGGCTCCACAACCTTCCCGTACTCAAACAGGGTGTACACCAGGATAATCCTCTGTGGATGAACCCGGTTGACGCGGATCGTCGTGGACTGGTCGGCGGCGACGATGTCACCGTCCACAATCGCCACGGCTCGGTCGACGCGGTGCTGGCGTACGACGAGGCTCTGAAGCCAGGTGTGGTCGCGATGACGCACGGCTGGGGTCAGAGAACCGCACGGAGTCTCGACGTGGCGCGACGTCATCCGGGCGCGAATGTGAACAGGCTCTCCCCAACCGGAAAGGCGGGATACGACATGCTCAGCAACCAGTCGCATCTCACCGGAATCAACGTCGACATCGTGCGACGCGGAACCACGGGTTCAGATAGACAAACCTAATGCCTATAGCTTAGTGTGGTCCGCGTCACCACATCATTCGGGCTTTTCTGCCCACCGCTCACAAATCTGAGGTTTCGCATGACCGAACGTACAACCGCGGCAACGAGCGCCCCGGCAGTCGCGCCCGCCGGGCACTCCCGTGCGGACTCGCGCAAGGCAAGCCGCGCCGCCTTCGTAGGAACCCTGCTCGAGTACTACGACTTCAGCCTCTACGCCTCCGCGGCGTCGGTAGTTTTCGCCAGCGTCTTCTTCTCCGGCTCGAGCCCGTTCCTCGGCACCCTGCAGGCGGTCGGCACCTTCGCGGTCGGTTTCCTCGTCCGTCCACTGGGTGGAGTGATCCTCGGCAGCCTCGGCGACCGTATCGGGCGTAAGAAGATCCTGGTCTTCACCTTGGTTCTGATGGGTGTCGCCACCCTGCTCGTGGGCGTTCTGCCGAGCTACGCGCAGATCGGCTGGGTCGCACCGGCCCTGCTGGTGTTCCTGCGCATTCTGCAGGGGATCGGCGCGAGCGGCGAGTACGGCGGTGCCGCTCTGGTCGCGGTCGAGTTCGCACCCCAGAAGAAGAAGGGCTTGATGGGCTCGTTGCCCGGCATGGGCGCAGCACTCGGTGGGGTGCTCGGCACGCTGTCCCTCCTGACGGTGTCGACCCTGATGCCCCAGGAAAGTTTCCTCGCGTGGGGCTGGCGCATTCCGTTCCTGTGCAGCGTCGTGATCCTCGCCTACGGCCTGTGGCTGCGCCGCAGCCTGCCCGAGACACCCGCGTTCCGTGCGATCGAGGAGAGCAACACGGTCTCGAAAACGCCTATCCTCGATGTGATCCGGCAGCAGCCGCGCGCACTTCTGACCGTCCTCCTGATGACCGTCGGTCAGACCGGCATCGGCTACTTCTACATCGTGTTCATGGGCACCTTCGGCAAAAACCAGCTGGGCTTCGGCGGCACCGAGGTCCTGATCGGCCTGATCGCCGCGCAGCTCGCGAACGGCATTCTGATCCCGCTCTTCGGATCATTGTCGGACCGCGTCGGACGAGCGCCCGTGATCATGTTCGGATTCCTCTACAGCGCCGTGTTCGCGTGGGTGGGTATCTCACTGCTGTCCGGTGTCGGCACACCCCCGTTGCTGTACTGGGTGGTCATGGCACTCGGCAACGGTGTCGGAGTGGCAGCCATCTTCGGCCCGATGGGCGCGTACGTCATCGAACTGTTCCACACCCAGCACGCGTACAGCGGCCTCGGCCTCGGTCGTGAGGCCGGTAACGCACTCGGTGCTGCCGCCATCCCGGTCATCGCAGTCGCCTTGGCATTCGACGACACCACGGTGTGGCTCAGCGTCTTGATTTGCGTCGTGTCGCTGCTCGGCTTCGCGGCGACCGTCCTGTCGCGCACCCGTACGCCCTCGGTGACTACGCCGGAGGACGACACGGCGCCGGTGTCGGTGTAGTTCACACAGAGTCCGAGATGGGTCCCGGTCGTTACGACCGGGACCCATCTTCTCGTTTCGAATACCGTCGAGATCCCGCCGGCCTCCCTGTGCTCGTGCAGGGGGTGCACGCCACAAGAATGCGACCCATGCCGATCGGATCGGCATGGGTCGCGTTCTTGTCGGGTCTCAGATTCCTACGGGACCGCCCCGCCACACGCCGATCTCCTCACCGGAGACGTCGGCGGCGTTGTCACTCACCAGGAACGACACGGTCGACGCGATCGATTCGGGGGGGATGGACGGCCAGTGCTTGGTCAGCGCCTCCACGCCGGCGTCGCCTCCCGACGACACGATGTCGGTTGCGACGAATCCCGGCATCACGGCATTGACCGTGATGCCGCGACGGGCCACTTCCAGTGCCATCGACTTGGTCATGCCGATCAGCCCCGCCTTCGCCGCAGCATAGGCGCTCATGCCCGGCGAAGGGCGCCGGCCACCGGACGAGCTGTTGACGAAAATCACTCGACCCCACCCCCCTTCGTACATCGCGGGGAGCGCGAAGTGAGTGCAGTAGAAGGCGCCGTTCAGGTTGACCGAGACGACTTCGTCGAAGACTTCGGGACTCTGCTTACGAGCGGCGCCGGCCTTGTTCATGCCCGCATTATTGACGAGCACGGTCGGCGCACCGAGCTGAGCTGTGGTATCGGCGATGAGCCGTTCGGCGTCGACGGCCTTGGAGATGTCGGCCTGGATCGCCACCGCACGTCCGCCGTCCGCCACGATCTTGGCGACCACCTCTTCGGCATCGCGCGCGCTACGCGAATAGTTCACCGCCACAGCCAATCCGTCGGAAGCGAGCCGCTGCGAGATGGCCGCGCCGATACCACGTCCTCCGCCGGTGACGACGGCAACTTTCTGCGGGTTCACCACTGGGTCACCGAACCTTGTCGTAGTTGTCGGGGACATCCGCGAAGGAGTCGCGCAGCTGACGCTTCGCGATCTTCCCGCTGGGCATCCGGGGCAGCGGTTCGTCCATGAACACGACGTAGCGCGGCACCTTGTAATCGGCGAGGCGTTCGTTGCAGAAGGCGACGACCTCGGATTCCTTCATCTCGGCTGTGCTCCGCACCAGCGCGGCCGGGGTCTCCCCGAATTTGGCGTCGGGGACACTGATCACAGCCACCTCCTCGATCCCGGGGATCTGGTTGATGACGGTCTCGATCTCGGCCGGCGAGATATTCAGGCCACCGGAGATGATCATGTCCTTGAGACGATCCACGAAGGTGAGGTAGCCGCACTCGTCGAGCTTGCCGAGGTCACCGGTCTGAAGCCAGCCGTCGATGAGAGCTGCACGGGTGGCTTCCTCGTTGCGCCAGTAGCCGGGCATCATTCCCGGTCCGCGCAACAGAATCTGTCCGGTTTCGTTGGGTGGCAGATCGTTACCCTCCGGGTCGACGACCCGGATCTTGGTGAAGATGCCACCCCACCCACATTTGTCCGGGTTCTCAGCGGCTTCCTCGCGGGGCATCGCGGTAGCGGAACCACCGATTTCGGTCTGCCCGTAGATCTGCCTCAACGACACACCCTGAGCCTGCCACTTGTGCAGCACGTCGACGGGAACACGGGCGCCGCCGACGTGTGCCGTGACCATGTGGCTCAGATCCGCCTCGGTGAACCCGGGCGCCTTCGCGATCTGCTCGAAGAGGATCGGCGGTCCCGTGAACGTATTGGCCTTGTTCTCGGTGAGGACGCGCAGTGTCGCCGACGGGTCGAAACGCGGCTGCAGAAAGAGGGTGCCGCCGTAGAGGACGACCCGTGCGATTCCCCAGATGATTCCGGCGGCACTGAAGAGCGGCAACACGAGGACCGGGCGCAACCCATTGGGTTGGAGCGGTTCCATCAGTGCCCATTCGTGCATCTCACCCGCAATCGTGGCATGGGTGAAGATGACGCCCTTCGGCTTACCGGTGGTACCACTGGTGAACACGATGGCGGCGGGATCGACGAGGTCGACGATCGGCGTCCGGAACGGCGCGTGCTCACTGCCGCGCAGCGGGCGCACATCCTTCTCGAACACCGCGATCGTGACAGTGTTGCGAGCCTGCTGGACTTCTTCGAGTCGAGGCAGCAGGGACTCTTCGCAGTACACGACGGTGGGCTCGCAGTCCTCGACGAGGGTGGCGAGTTCCCCGGCGAGCATGCGCTGGTTGAAGCCGACCGCGATCGCACCGACCTTCATCGCTCCGAGCGCAGCGACGACCCACTCGAGGCTGTTGGCACCGACGAAGCTCACCCGGTCACCGGGCGTGACTCCTCGTGACGCGAGGTCATGGGCGACACCGTCGGCCCAGCGGGACAGCTCTGCGTAGGTGACGACATCGCCGTCGAAGTCGATCGCCGGCAGATCCGGCTTCGACCGGGACCAGTAGGTCAACGCATCTACCACGGTGCCGCTCATGTAAGCCTCCAAGAATATTGTGTCGTCGATCGCGGGGTGCTCGGCGGCGAGCTCAGCCGACCGGGTGGTTTCTTCGGGTTCACCCGAAGATCCATACATCACATCCGGGTTAAATCTAAAGGTCGTTGTTTATTGAGGCAAGTGCTGATCGGCCGCTCCGCCACGGGCGACCGCGAGCATCGCATCGACCGCGACCAGCTTCTGGCGAGCCCGCCCACTGCGACGCCCCTCGGTACGTTCGTGCCGGTCGATCCGCCGCCAGCCGTCGAATCCGAAGGAGTCAGGGCAACGTGATTCGACGATCGCCGCCAGCTCGTCTCCCGTGTGGGGTGGCTGCGGCAGGAGCGCGCGTTCATGGTCGGAGACGATCGCGTCGACGGTCTCGGCGGCGCAGTATCGATTGGTACCGATCACGCCGGTCGGCCCCCGCTTGATCCAGCCGGCGACGTAGACACCGGGTACCGCACGGTCCTCGGCGGGATCGACCACGCGGCCTGCCACGTTGGGTACGGTTCCCCGTTCGGCGTCGAACGGCAGGCCCGGTATCGGGCGTCCGCGGTAGCCCACCGATCTCAGTATCAGCGAGGCCTCGAGGTCTTCTTCTGCCCCGACCTTGCCGTATGGCGCGATCCGCAGCCCCTCGACGTGGCTGCCGCCGAGCACCTCAACCGGCGCCCCGTGGAACCGCAGCGTGATCCTCCGCCGGCCCGGTCGAGGAATCCGTCGCGCGTACTCCGCGATCGTCTGCAGCTTGATCGAGGCAGCATCGGGAGCGTCGTATCCGCCGTGCACGGTTACATCCACTTCGGGCAACGAGCCCAGTGCGAGGAGCTCCGGTGTGGTGAACGCTCCGTGCTCGGGCCCACGCCGCCCGAGCACCACGACCTCCTCGATCGCACTGTGTCGCAGCGCGGCCAGGGCATGCTCGGCGATGTCGCCCGGCACGAGGCGCTCGGGATCGCGGGCCAGGATCCGTGCCACGTCCAACGCGACGTTGCCGTTGCCGATCACCACGGCACGACGCCCCGACAGATCGAAGGTGCGATCGGCATAGTCCGGATGCCCGTTGTACCAGGCTACGAATTCGCGTGCGGCAACGCTGCCGGGCAGATCTTCCCCCGGAACACCGAGCTTCCGGTCGTCGGAAGCTCCGCTGGCGTGAATCACCGCGTGGTGATACTCGAGCAGCTCGTCGACGGTGATGTCGCGCCCGACGTCCACACCGAGGAAGGCGCGGAAACCGTCGCGGCCGGCGGTGCGGGCGAAGACGCGGTCGACAGCCTTCGTGGTCTGATGGTCCGGGGCCACTCCGAAACGAACGAGCCCGCCGGCAACGGGGAGTCGCTCGAACATGGAGACCTCGACGTCGACGTCACGTCGGCTGAGCAACTCCTCGGCGGCGTAGAACGCGGAGGGACCGGAACCTACGATTGCTACCCGCAGCGGGCCGGGTCGGTCACCGGTGACAACCGGTTCCGGCGGCACCTCACTCGGGCGGGACACGGTCGGATTTCCCAGGAAGTAGGCGGCATTGAGATCTTGGTAGATTTCGGTTTCGGGTGTGAGATCGCTGTCGGGAACGATCGCGTCCACCGGGCACACGTCGGCGCACGCGCCGCAGTCGATGCAGGCGTCGGGATCGATGTAGAGCATCTCGGTGCGCGCGTAGTGTGCTTCGTCGGGAGTCGGGTGAATGCAGTTGACGGGACACACCGCGACACACGTCGCGTCGTTGCAGCAGGCTTGGGTCACTACGTACGTCATGAGTACTCCGGTGGGTCGTTGGGTTCCGGATTCTCCTCCGGTGGGAGGAAGCGGTCGCCGTAGCGGTCGGCGAGTTCGTGGGCACGGGCTGTGAACCGCGCCGCGCCCCCGGGATAGGTGCGTCTGAACGAGATGACGCCACCGGTGTGCGCGGGGAACCCGATGCCGAGAATGGATCCGGTGTCGGCGTCGGCCTCGGAGCCGACGACACCCTCGTCGAGACAGCGCAACGCCTCGGCGACTTCGATGAACAGCAACCGGTCGCACATGTCGTCGATCGGAATTCGCTGCCCCGGGCCGAACACGTCGCGAAGGCCCGGCCACAATCCGATGCGTGCGCCGTCGGCGTCGTAGTCGTAGAACCCGCGGCCTACTGACCTACCGCCGCGGTCGGAGTCGTCGATCATCCGGTCGCGCACCATATCTGCGTACTTCCCGCGCCACATTCCGCCGACTGCTTCGACCGCGATGCGGTTCTCGCGATGCACCGCACGGTTGAGGGTCAACGTGATCTCGTCGAGCAATTGCAGCGGTGGCACCGGGTATCCGGCGACGGTCGCTGCGCGCTCGACGATGTTCGGATCGATTCCCTCTCCGACCGCGGCCAAGGCCTCGTCGAGATAGCGCTCCATCACCCGGCTGGTGAAGAATCCTCGACTGTCCCGCACCACGATGGGCACCTTGCCGAGCCTCCGCGTGTAGGTCAGGGATTCGGCGAGGGTGGACTGCGACGTGTGCGTTCCGACGATCATCTCCACCAACGACATCCGGTCGACGGGGGAGAAGAAGTGCATTCCGAGGAAGTTCTCCGGATGCGCCAGCTTGGATGCAAGGGTGGTGATCGGCAGGGTCGACGTCGTCGACGCAAGCACCGTAGGGGGCTCGGTGACTGCCTCCACCGTCTGCAGGACCTGTTGTTTGACGGCGATGTTCTCCGGAACCGCCTCGATCACCAGCGCGGACGCCGCCAGGTCTCTGATGGACTCGGTGGGCGTAATGCGCTTGAGCAACGCCTGCGAGCTCGACGGATCCGTGCTCTTCGCAGCAAGGGCGCGTGCTTCACGCCGCTCCGCATATGCCCGACCTCGGCGCGCGCCCTCGAGGGTCCGCGCGACCAGCACGACGTCGGCTCCGGCCCGCGCGCACGTGTAGGCGATGGCCGCACCCATCATCCCGGCGCCGACGACGCCGATCGTAGTGCCCGCCAGGGTCGCCGATTTCTCGATCATGACTGCACGTTCTCGGCACGGACGACGTCGACGGGGAAGCCGTTGAAGATCGGGGTACCGGTGAGGGGTTCGACCACGATGTCGTCGACCAGGGCGTTGACGTTGGCACCGGGTGCAGATGCCGACCGGGTGGTGCGCAGACTGTGACCGTGGTGGCCCCACCCGTGAGGCAGACTCACCACGCCCTGTCGCATCTCGTCGGTGATGTGTAGTTCTGCGACAACTGAACTGGTCTTCGATGCGATCCGCACTGTGTCGCCGTCGACGAGGCTGCGTCCCGCAGCGTCGAACGGGTTCATGAACAGCGCGCACTGGCCCGCGTCGGGCTGCGGCAGGGCGTTGTGCAGCCAGGAGTTCATGCCGCGCCGCTGCCGACGGTTGATGAGGACGAGGTCCGGTACCGGCTGCTCGAGAGCCGCGCGCAGGCGTGACAGATCAGCCGTCAGCGCGTCGGGGACCAGGTTGATCCGCTTGTCCGGCGTCCGCAGCACGTCGGGGACGCGCGGTTCCAGGGGTCCGTAGTCGATACCGTTCGGGCTGTGTTCGAGCAGTTCGAGGGTGAGTCCTCCCGGAACAGCACCGAACCGGTCGCCATACGGGCCACTGCGCAGACGCAGATCCAACAGCCGTTCGGGGCCGGTGCGTCCCTCCGTCGCGCGGAGCACGTCCTCGACTTCGCGGCCGGCGAGCTTCGCCGCTCGGCGCGTGGCAGTGGCGGCCACCTCGTCGTCGAGTTCGGTGATCGGTCGATCCGGCACGCCACGAACGATGGCCGTGAGCCGCATCAGAATCCGCCACTCGGGCATCTCACCAGGGCCCGGCTCGAGCAACGGCGCCGAATACCTGGCCACGTTGCGCACCTGGAAATGGGTGAGTGCGAGGTCGTGATGTCCCCGAGTCGTCAAGGGCGGTGGCGGCAGGATGACATCGGCGTAGCGAGTGGTTTCGTTGAGATAGCCGTCGATGCACACCATGAACTCGAGGTCGGCCAGTGCGGCCTCGACTGCGTGGCTGTTCGGCAACGAGCGGGCCAGGTTGCCGGAGATTGTGATCAAGCCCCGAACCTGGCCCGGACCCGGGGTCAGAATTTCCTCGGAGAAACACACCGCGGGGATCTCCCCCATCGCCTCGGGCATGTCGCGCACGCGTGACCGCCATCGGTCGAACACCAGCGGAGCCTTCGGGTTGCCGGGCCAGGTGGTGGGGCCGCCTGCGGGTGGAGTGGGGAACATCGCGCCGCCGGGACGGTCGAGGTTGCCGGTGATGATGTTGAGGACCTCGACCATCCAGTTGGCGACGGAGCCGAACTCTTGTGTACACGAGCCCATCCGGGAATGGGCGACGGCGGAATCGGCGGCCGCGAATTCGCGGGCGACCTGCCGGATCACATCGGCGTCGATGCCGCAGATTTTCGCGACCGCGTCGGGTGTGAACCGTTCCGTGAGTCGGAGGACGTCGTCCACGCCGTCGATGTACTCGGTCAGGCGGCCGGGCGCGGCGAGCCCCTCGGTGGCGATCACCGAGACGAGTGCCAGGAGCAGGAATGCGTCGGTGCCGGGCCGGATGGCGAGGTGCCGGTCGGCGACCTCCGCGGTACGGGTGCGGGCGGGGTCGACCACTACCAGTGTGCCGCCCCGCTCTCGCAGCGCCTCCAACCGTTTCCCGATGCCCGGGGCGGTGACGGTGCTGCCGTTCGATACGAGCGGATTCGACCCCAATATCAACAGGTAGGAGGTGCGGTCGATGTCGGGGACCGCCATCCCCAGCCCGGTTCCGTAGAGCAGGGCATTGGCGAAGTTCTTCGGGAGTGTGTCGATACTCGCCGGCGAGTAGACGTTGCGGGTGCCGATCGCCGCGATCAGCGGCAGCGTGTAGAACGACGGGTCGAGGTGGTGCGCGGCAGGATTGCCGGAGTACACAGCGCAGCTGTTGGGGTCGGCAGCGATGAGCGGAGGCAGACGGCGGTCGATCTCGGCGAACGCCTCGTCCCAGGTCGCTTCACGAAAGCTGTTCCCGTCGCGGATCAATGGGGTTCGGATGACGTCGGGGTCGTTCTCCAACCGCTCCAGGCCGATTCCCTTCGCACAACTGTGCCCCGCGCTGAACACGTCGTCGGGGTTGGGCTTCACCGCCGTCACGGTGCGTCCGTCCAGTTCGAAAAGCAGGCCGCACGTCGCCTCGCACAGCGGGCAGATACGTGCCCCTACGGTCCTGACCGAAGTGTCAGTGAGCACCGGCAGGTACCTCCCGTTCGATAGCGACCGGCACGCCGGTCATCGTCGGCATCGCGTTGATGGACTGGAGTCGGTCGTAGCCGGTCAGGTCGTTGACGTTGCTGCCGACACGTCGCGGGTCGGCCTCCGGGTCGGACGCTCCCCAGCAGTGGGTCATGGACACCGTGCCCGGACTGACGGTGTGGTCGGTGTGGGCGACAGCTCTAATATGCCCGTGGGCCGATCGGATCCGCACGATCTCGCCGTGTTCGATGCCGAGCCGCTGCAGATCCTGCGGATGCACATGGGCAGGGTTGTAACCGGATCGCGGCAGCCCGCTGATATTCCGGCCCAGCGAGTTCATCAGTTCCCGCATCCGGCGCACCGTCAACCGCATCGGCAGCTCGCGCGCGCTCGTCGCTTCGCCGAGTGCGGTGGCGATTTCGTCTGCCACATCATCCAGGCAGAGGGCGAGTCGACGGTCGGCCGCTCCCTCGGCCGGCGGACCGACCACCTTTTCCCCGGGAGGTGCGAGCACGCCCCGTTGTGCGGTGATCAGGTCGTCCATCGGGATGCGTCCGCGTTCGGCGAACATCGCGAGCAGTTCCTCAGACGTCGGGGGTGCAGCCGGATCGAGCATTCGTCCCGCGAACTTCACCGAGCACCCGGACGCAGCGGCAAGCCGGAAGAAGAACTCCCAGTCCTCGATGACCCCTTCGGGCGGCGCCACGAGCCGCGGTGTGTACTGCGCGAATGGCTGCTCGAAGAAGAACTCCGCCAGCAAAGTGTGATCCGGCCGTTCGTACAGCATGGTCGGAGCGATGATGTAGTCGGCGAGGCGCGCGGTGTCGGACATACGCGTGTCGACACACACCAACAGATCCAGCTCACGCAGTGCGCGTTCTGCCTTCTCCCGGTCGGGCAGAGCCCGTGCCGGATTTCCGCCCGAGACCACCAGTGCGCGCACCCGATCAGGACCGGGCTCGAGGATCTCGTCGGCGAGAATCCCGGACGGCAGTTCGCCGTTCATCGTGCCGATCCCGCCGATGCGGCTTTTGAACCCGGACTCCCAGCTCCGGTACGGCGGTCGCACCTCCGCTTTCAACGGCATGGTCCGTGCGAGAACGTTACGGTCGGGTGTCACGTCGCCCTCGCGTAAGTATCTGCCACACACGATGTTCAGGCAGGCAACAAGATGTTCGGCGACATTGGAATGCGGGCCCATGCACACGCCGGTGCCCGTGGTCGCCATACCCCGAAGCCGACCTGTAGCCTTCCCCGTCGCTCCGCTCGCCCCTGCAAACATTCGGGCGGCTCGGATCACGTCACCGGCCGGCACACCCGTGATCGATTGGGTTAGCTCCGGGGTAGCGGGCGCGACTGCCGCGGTGAGCGCGCGGAGACCATCGGCGAACCTGTCGCAGAACTGCCGATCGTGGCGCTCTTCGGTCAGGATCACGTGCAGCATCCCGGTGAACAGCGCCGCGTCGGTGCCCGGTTTCGGGCGCAGGTGCAGGTCGGCGCGGGTGGCGGTTTCGGTGAGCCGCGGATCGACCACGATGAGCTTCAGACCCCGTTCGCGAGCCTTGCGGATCGTCACGGACGGGTTCTGAGTGACCGCGCCGTCGCCGTCGCCGCCGTTGAGCGACACCATGGGGTTCGTGCCCGCGAGCAGCCACACGTCCGCGGTGTCGAAGCGCTGCCGCCCACCGAGGTACTCCCCCATCCGCGACTGCACGATCCACTTCGCGGACTGGTCGATGGTCATGGTCGAAAACAGTTTGTGTGACCCGGTAGTCCGGAACCATGCCCGCACCATCGGAGTCGTCAGCGCCGCAAAGTTCTGCTGAGTACCCATGAACAGGCCGAGTGCATCCGGACCGTGCTCACCTGCGATTGCCTCGAGCCGCTCTGCAATCTCCGCGATCGCGACGTCGATCGGGATCGGCACGTAGCTTCCGTCGGCTGTGCGGCGCATCGAGGTGGTGAGCCGATCGGGTCCCTGGACGAACTCACCACCGCGACGACCCTTCGGGCACGAGTACCCACCCGACAACGGATGCAGCCCGTCACCGACGATGCTGACGATCCGATCACCGTCGACCTTCACCCGCACCCCGCACGAGGCGGGGCACAGGCGACAATAGGACAACTTCACCGGCACTGTTTTTAGCTCCATCCGCTATTCGACTGCCGCCACGGTGGGGGGGTAGTGGTTTCCGCGAGGCCGTGCCCTGCGCTCGGCGACTCCGGAGGCAACTGACACCGAGGGTCACCGCCGCAGCAGCGTCGGCACGATCGTGAGTGGAGGCGAGCTGACCGTTGCACCACCTGCGTCGCGAACGTGAACTGCGCGATCTTGTGCCTGCCGAAAAGCCTGGGCAGTGGTTCCGCAGACTTGCCTGTTGGCGTGGGCGGTCGCGCCCCGGTAACGGGCGAGGTCGGCCAGATTCATATCGCTCTCCTCGTTCATCGTTTCCGCACTGCGTCGCACCCGAGCACACTCGCCGCAGTTGGCAATAATCTAATTGCAATAGGTTCGCGATGCAATACCCGTTTCGGACTCCGACGCTCGGCCGTCCGCTTACCAGCAGGAGGAATACACCCCTCGCGCGGGTCTCAGGCCGCGAGGAGCCCGCTGGAGCTTGCAGTACGAAGACGCCAGAATTGCCGCATGCGCCAGGTGGCGGAAATACACGAACGAGCCCGCGTTCCCCCGCCGAGCTCACCCCAGTGGATGCGGTGCAGCCCCAGGGGCGACGAGCACCTGCTTCTCGGTGTAGCCCGCTATCCGACGCAGCAGGGCGTCGGTGTCGGCACCCAGGGGCGGAGGCAACACCAGAGCGAGCGGCAATCAGGCTCGCCAGGCCAGTGGTTGATCGGACACATCGACAACAACAGCACCATCCGCGACACGCTGAGAAAATTTCTTCGTTCCCACACTCCTGCGCCACCGGTTTGTCCGACCGCCACCGTGAGACGGCACGCGGAGCAGTCCCTGCAGGTTCGCGCACGTCCCCGAGCCGGAGCCCGCCGGGTGCGTGGCTTGATCGGAGCCTCTCCTCCTGCCTGTTACTGCGCCGGTGAATGTTTTCGAATAGATCCCCGCGCCAGGTCTTCCCTTTTCCATCCCTGCCAGACGAACTCGACGATGGGTAGGCCACGTCGACCATTGACCGAATAAACCTAATTATGATAGATATTTAGCGCTAGCTAAGCAGAAGTTCGAGCTCGACAAGGGAGTACACATGGCCGACGCACCGGCGACCGCAGAGCCCGCCGCACTGTACGAGCGCCGCGGCGGAGTTGCGATCATCACGCTCAACCGCCCGCGCTCGCTCAACGCCGTCAACGCGGCGCTGTCCACCGCTGTCGGCACCCTGCTCGAGCAGGCGGAGAACGACAATGAGGTACGCGTGGTAGTGCTCACCGGTGCAGGCCGCGCATTCTGCGCAGGCGCCGACCTCAAAGCCCTCGCCGCCGGGGAGTACAGCGCCGCGGACGGGCACCCCGAATGGGGATTCGCCGGCTACGTCCAGCACTGGATCAGCAAGCCGACCATCGCGGCCGTCAACGGGTTCGCGCTCGGCGGCGGCACCGAACTGGTTCTCGCCAGTGACCTTGCGGTGGTCGATGAAGAGGCCAGGCTGGGGCTTCCCGAGGTCAAGCGTGGCCTGTTCGCCGCCGCGGGCGGGGTGATCCGCCTGCAGCAGCAGATCCCGAAGAAGGTAGCGCTGGAGATCGCGCTCACCGGCGAACCGATCACCGCGGCGCAGGGCAAAGCGCTGGGCCTGGTCAACCGGGTCGCCCCGGCCGGCACCGCACTCGACGTGGCGCTCGAACTCGCCGAGACGATCGCCGCGAATGCGCCGCTGTCGGTGCGCGAAACGAAGTCGATGATCCACGGCACCGCGACCGGCGCCGACTGGGAGCCCGGCGTGTGGGAAGCCAACACCGCCGCCATGAAGGTCGTCTTCACCAGCGACGACGCCAAGGAAGGCCCCACTGCGTTCGCCGAGAAGCGACAGCCGGTCTGGCAGGGTCGCTGACCCTACCCACGATCACGGCCCGGCGTTCTGCGACTCCACCAGGACGCCGGGCCGCACCAACATCTCTCACGAAGGAACTCATCATGACCAACGCTGTCATCGTCGACGTCGTCCGCCTCGCCTCCGGTAAGGGCAAGCCCGGCGGCGCGCTGTCGGGCACGCACCCGGTGGAACTGCTGGCGCACGTGCTGCGCAGCATCGTCGAACGCAACGGCATCGACCCCGCACAGGTCGACGACGTCATCGGCGGCTGTGTCGGTCAGGCCGGCGAGCAGGCCCTCAACATCTCCCGCACGGCGGTGCTGTCGGCCGGATTCCCGGATTCGGTTCCGGCCACCACCGTCGACCGCCAGTGCGGCTCGAGCCAGCAGGCGGCGCACTTCGCGGCGCAGGGCGTGATCGCCGGCGCCTACGACATGGTGATCGCCTGCGGTGTGGAGTCGATGTCCCGCGTCCCGATGGGCACGACGACCATCGGGCAGGACGCGTCCGGCCCGGGCATCGCCGCCCGCTACCCCGAGGGACTCGTCAACCAGGGCATCTCCGCCGAACTGATCGCCGCCAAGTGGAAGTTCGACCGCGACACCCTCGACACGTTCTCCGCGCAGTCACATCAGCGTGCCGCCGACGCCCTGTCGAAGGGGCTGTTCGACAAGGAGATCGTCCCGATCTCGGTCACCAACGCCGCCGGTGAGACGGTGACGCACACCGTCGACGAGACCGTGCGCGCCTCCACCACCGCCGAGGGACTGTCCGGGCTGAGGTCGTCGTTCTACTCCGAGAAGTACGCGGCCCGGTTCCCCGAGGCGCAGTGGCACATCACGCCGGGCAACTCGTCGCCGCTGACCGACGGCGCGTCCGCGGCGCTGATCATGAGCGAGGAGATGGCGTCCAAGCTGGGGCTGACCCCGCGGGCCCGGTTCCACTCGTTCGCCGTCGCCGGCGACGATCCGGTCTTCATGCTCACCGCGCCGATCCCGGCGACCAAGAAGATCCTCGCGAGGTCGGGACTGAGCATCGACGACATCGACGCCTACGAGGTCAACGAGGCGTTCGCGCCGGTGCCGTTGGCGTGGGCGCACGAGTTCGGCGCAGACCCGGCCAAGCTCAACCCCTGGGGCGGCGCCATCGCGCTCGGGCACGCCCTCGGTTCCTCGGGCACCCGCCTGCTGAGCACCCTGGTCAACAACCTCGAGGCCACCGGCGGACGCTACGGCCTGCAGACCATGTGCGAGGGCGCGGGCATGGCCAACGCCACCATCATCGAACGCATCTGACCCACCCTCTCGAATAACCCTGCCTCCGAAAGGTATAGACATGATCGTCAACGACAGCGTCGCACTCGTCACCGGCGGTGCCTCGGGCCTCGGCCTGGCCACCACCAAGGCCCTGCTCGCCGACGGCGCCAGCGTCGTCATCATCGACCTGCCCTCGTCCGACGGTGAGACCGTCGCCAAGGAACTCGGCGACCGCGTGCGCTTCGCCGCAGGCGACGTCACCAGCGAGGCCGACGTGTCCGCCGCCCTCGATGTCGCGGAATCGCTCGGACCGCTGCGTGTCGCCGTGAACTGCGCCGGCATCGGCAACGCCATCAAGACCGTGAGCAAGAACGGCGCGTTCCCGCTGGCCGACTTCACCAAGATCGTCACCGTCAACCTGATCGGCACGTTCAACGTGATCCGTCTTGCCGCCGAGCGCATCTCGAAGAACGAACCGATCGACGGCGAGCGCGGCGTCATCATCAACACCGCGTCCGTCGCCGCGTACGAGGGCCAGATCGGTCAGGCCGCGTACTCCGCGTCCAAGGGCGGCGTCGTCGGCATGACCCTGCCGATCGCCCGCGACCTCGCCTCGCTGCTGATCCGCGTCAACACGATCGCTCCCGGCCTGTTCAAGACGCCGCTGCTCGGATCCCTGCCGGAGGCTGCGCAGCAGTCGCTCGGCGCTCAGGTGCCGCACCCCTCGCGTCTCGGCGACCCGTCCGAGTACGGCGCGCTCGCCGCGCACATCGTGTCGAACCCGATGCTCAACGGCGAGACCATCCGTCTCGACGGCGCCATCCGCATGGCACCGCGCTGATCGGCGACCTGTGACTCTGCGCGAGGACGGGCCGACCATGACGGACTCGGCGTACGCCGACTGGCGGAGGTTCGAGGCCCTGCCGCTGACGCCCATCCTCGAGCAGGCACTGGACCTGTTCAACGAGAACGGTTACCACGGCACGACGGTGCGGCAGATCGCCCGCCGTGTCGGGGTGACCGTCCCCGCCCTGTACTACCACCACGAGAACAAGGAAGCCGTCCTCGTCACGCTGATGGACACCGCGGTGCGGGATCTCATCGACCGGTCACTCGCTGCAGTCGCGGACGGCGGCGGCGATCCCGTCATCCGCTTCACCAATTTCGTCGAGGCCGTGGTGTTGAACATGACCCACCGTGCTCGGCAGTCCGCACTCGACTCCGAACTGCGGCACGTCTCGCCGCAGAATCGGCGCAACTATGCGACTACCCGCAAGCGCCTCGAGCTCATGGCATCCGAACTGGTTCGCGACGGCGTCGAGAACGGCGTGTTCGTGGTAGAGGACATCGAGGAGAGCGTGCGCGCGCTCCTCGGCATGGGTCAGTCCATCGCCCGGTGGTACCAGATCGACGGACCGCTGTCCCCCGACCAGGTCGCCTCCCGGTACACAACCATCGCGCTACGGATCGTCGGATACCGACCCACTGACTGAAACACCAACTGCGAGGAGACTTTCGTGCTGTCCACCGCCTTCACCCAGACGTTCGGCGTCCGCCACCCCATCGTGCAGGGCGGCATGCAGTGGGTCGGCCGCGCCGAACTCGTCGCCGCCGTCGCCAACGCCGGAGCGCTCGGCCTGATCACCGCACTGACCCAGCCCACCCCGGAGGACCTCGCCAAGGAGATAGCCCGCACCCGCGAGCTCACCGACCAGCCGTTCGGCGTGAACCTGACGATCCTCCCCGCGATCACGCCGCCGCCGTACGAGGAGTACCGACAGGTCATCATCGAATCCGGAGTCACGATCGTCGAGACCGCCGGCTCCAACCCCGCCCCGCACCTGCCGGACTTCCACGCCGCCGGTGTGAAGGTGCTGCACAAGTGCACCAGCGTGCGGCACGCGATCAAGGCCCAGGATGCGGGCGTCGACGGCATCAGCATCGACGGCTTCGAATGCGCCGGCCACCCCGGCGAGGACGACATCCCCGGTCTGGTGCTGATCGCGGCCGCCGCCGAACAGATCACCATCCCGATGGTCGCGTCGGGCGGCTTCGGCGACGGGCGCGGTCTGGTCGCGGCGCTCGCCCTCGGCGCGGACGGGATCAACATGGGCACCCGCTTCATGTGCACCGCCGAATCACCAATCCACCAGAACATCAAGGAAGCGATCGTCGCAGCCAAGGAAACCGACACCGAGCTGATCTTCCGGCCGCTGCGCAACACCGCACGCGTCGCCAGCAACACCGTCAGCCGGGACGTCATCGAGATTCTGAACCGCGGCGGTCAGTTCCCGGACATCCAAGAACTCGTCGCCGGCGCCCGCGGGCGTCTCGTCTACGAGAACGGCGACCCCGAGGCCGGCATCTGGACCGTCGGCACCGTCCAGGGCATCATCCACGACATCCCCACCGCAGGCGACCTCGTCGAGCGCATCGTCACCGAGGCCGAGGCCCTCATCTCCGAACGGCTCACGGGCATGATGTCACGCGTGACCGTCTGATACACAACCTCTTTCCAGGAGAAGTCATGAAGCGCACGCATTTCGACAGCGACCACGAGGCGTACCGGGAGACCGTACGCGCGTTCCTCGCCCGCGAGATCGAACCGCATTACGAACGGTGGGAGGCCGAACGGCTCATCGACCGATCGGCGTGGCTCGCGGCCGGCAAGTCCGGCATCATCGGACTCGGGGTACCGAAGGAGTTCGGCGGATCCGGGGTGACCGACTACCGGTTCCGGCACATCGTTGCCGAGGAGATCGCTCGCACCGGCACCACGTCGTACGGCGCCGGCCTGAGCATCCAGGACGACATCACGATCCCGTACATCACGCATCTGGGCACCGACAAGCAGAAGTCGCGGTGGCTGCCGAGGATGGTCACCGGCGAGCTGATCGGCGCGATCGCCATGACCGAGCCGGGTGCCGGGTCCGACCTGCAGGGTGTCAGGGCCACCGCGGTCCGCGACGGCAACGAGTGGGTCCTCAACGGCCAGAAGACGTTCATCACCAACGGAATCCTGTCAGACCTCGTCATCGTCGTCGTACGCACCGACCCGAACGCCGGTTCCAAGGGCTTCTCGCTGATTGTCGTCGAGCGCGACACCCCGGGCTTCAGCCGCGGCCGCAAGCTGCACAAGGTCGGCCTCGCCGCCCAGGACACCGCGGAGCTGGTGTTCGAGGATGCGCGGGTCCCGGCGGAGAACCTGCTTGGCACCGAGGGACGCGGGTTCATCCACCTCATGGAGAACCTGCCACTCGAGCGGATCGGAATCGCCGTCAACGCGATCACGTCGGCCCGTGCCGCCTACGAATGGACGAAGAACTACGTGTTCGAGCGGAAAGCGTTCGGCAAGCCGATCGGCGATCTACAGAACACCCGCTTCGTGCTCGCGGAGATGCTCACCGAGATCGAAATCACCGAGTCCCACCTCGATCGCTGTGTGCTCGCGCTCAATACCGGCGAGCTGACAGCGGTCGACGCATCCAAGGCCAAGTGGTGGGCGAGCGAGCTGCAGAAACGCGTGGTCGATCGTGGTGTGCAGTTGCACGGCGGCTACGGCTACATGATGGAGTACCCGATCGGCCGCGCCTACGTGGACTCGCGCATCCAGACCATCTACGGGGGCACCACCGAGGTCATGAAGGAGATCATCGGCCGCGACATCGCCGCTGAGTTCAAGTAAGAAGTAGCTCGCCTCCACGGTGCCGGAAACCTGCGAACGGTCTGATCAGCTGGAGGTTCCCCACACCTGTTTCTAGAGTCCGGCGGCGGCCGCCGCCCCCGGTGTGACGATGCCCGGCAGCAGGAACTGAATGCGTGCCTCGTCGGGGTCCTCACTGAGGACACTGCCGGTCCGCCGTCTAGTGCGCCGTTGCACAAGCATCTTACTAATTAGTTCGTAAGTATGTCGACTATTTGGCCGTGTGTCTGATTGAATCATGGTGTGCGAGATAACGATGGCCGCAAACTCGACCATGCAACCCTTGCTGTGCTGAGAAGGCGTGCGGTGGAGCAGGTTCAGGCCGGGGCGCACCCCGAACAGGTCGCCGAGACGTTGGGGCTGCACCGCAAGACCGTCTACGGGTGGGTCGCGAAGTTCCGCGCCGGGGGCTGGGAGGCGCTCGAAGCGAAACCGGTGCCCGGCCGACCTCCCACCCTCACCGGCGATCAGCTGGCGAGGCTGTATTCGATCATCGTCGGCACCGATCCGCGTCAGCTCGAGTTCGAGTTCGCCTTGTGGACGCGGAACATGATTCGCGAGGTGATAGGCCGCGAGTTCGGGGTCACCATGTCCGAGGTCACCGTCGGCCGGTGGCTCAAAGCGATGGGATTGTCCCCGCAGAAACCCCTCTACCGGGCGTATCAGGCCGACCCCGAGGCCGTCGAGCAGTGGAAGAGCGCGACGTTCCCGAAGATCCAGAAACAGGCGAAGAAGGCGAAAGCGACGATCTACTTCACCGACGAGGCATCCGTGCGCAGCGACTACCACACCGGCACCACCTGGGCGCCGGTCGGGCACACCCCGGTCGTTGCGGTGACCGGGGCCCGGTTCTCGGTGAACATGATCTCCGCGATCAGCGCCAAAGGTGCTCTGCGGTTCTCGATCATCGATGGCACCCTCACCGCAGCGAAGTTCATCGACTTCTGCAAACGCCTGCTCCGCGACAACGACGGGCCGGTGTTCCTGATCCTCGACGGGCATCCCGTCCACCGGTCCAAGGCCGTCACCGCCTTCGCCGACTCCACAGGCGGCCAACTGACCCTGTTCCGCATCCCCGCCTACTCGCCGCAACTCAACCCGGACGAATGGGTATGGAAGAACATCAAACACGACCGCATCGGCCGATCCGGCATCACCGGGCCCGACCAGTTCAAGACCCTGTGCACCCGGGCTCTGCGGCGGCTGCAACGCATGCCGCACCTCGTCCGCGGCTTCTTCGCCGACCCCCACCTCGCCTACATCCGCGCAGCCGCATAACCAGTCGACATACTTACGCTCGCCTTAGTAACAGTCAGCGCGAGAGCGACTGGCGCTCCACGCATTTCCCTCGCCGCGGCGAGGCCCCCAAACTTCCAAGGCTTCCGCCATCCCCGATTAGATATGTGAATTTCCATGAACTCTCGTCAGTACCGCCAATGGCGCCAGCGGCGTCACGCCGCTTGGATCGAAGCCAACCGCAAACGCAACCATCCCGACACCGAGGTCGAGCGCCTCATCGAGTTCGCCATCATGTGGGCACCATTCGGTGGCGCTACCGAGGAGGAAATCCTTGTACGCTTCGGAATGACAACGCACCGGTTCATCGAGCGATTGTGGCAGGTCATCCCTCAATCGAACTGTACCCAAGACGAGATACGTATTTTGGCGAGCGCATACCGCACCATCGCCGAATCGGCGACCCAGGCCGCTGACGTGCCGAGTCCCAACAGCTTGCGAAAGAAATCAGCGTGAGCAGATTTCGGCAGGGAATGAAGTGGAACAGTCATAACGAGACTGACATTCTCGACTTTGCGCTTCTCCGGGAGCCGCGCGAAGGGCCTGCGCCGGAAACGCTGCCGCCTTCTCAATCGATATCAGGGGGTACCAGCACCGGCTCCGAGGCGCTGTGAGGTTCCAGTCGGCCCGACTTCAGGAAGGCATCATCGCTCCCGAACGCACCTACGGGCTGTGTGCAATTTCTGCGCTTGATTGAGATCCCCGCAGAAATCCGGGATATTGGGGTGGCCGATTTCCGAGCCTGTGACCTGCCCAACCCGATTCGGCTCGATCATTGGGATGTCTTCGGGCTCGAATGCGCCGGACGGCGATAGAAGACTGCAAGGTGTGCTGCGGCACCGGCGAGCCCCAGGCCAGCCGCCACCCCGGCGGCCTTCACGCCGGTCAGTTTGCGATCGACACCTAGTAGGCGGTCGACACTGCATGGTCCTGCCCCAAGAGCGGCGAGTGCGACTGTCGCGACAGAGAGATTCATTACGTACTCCCAACCCTCGGACGTAATGAAAAAGCCATTGGGGAGATGAACGGATCGAGCTGCCACTCCCATCGTGCCGACTACTGCGGCGGCACCGACTGGCATGACTGCGCCGGCGGCGATCGCGACGCCGGAGCCAATTTCGATTAGCGAGCTTGTTCTTGCCTGTAGTTTGGGAGACTGGAAGCCGATAGCGCGGAACCAATTTCCTGTTCCCTCAAGTGTGCGGCCGTGTTTGATGCCGTGGGCAACAAGCGTTCCGCCAAGTGCTGTGCGCAACAGCAGTTGCGCGATCGTCAGGCCTGCCGTTCCCTTGCCTTTGCTTGCCATTGTGGCTTTCCTTTGCAGTCGAATTGGACGGCCAGACTAACTAAACTGGATTCAGGGAAGCAGTGGAATCGTGAACGAACCCCAAGCCGCTGTGAATCGATCAGATCGAGCGCAGCGCCGACCGGGACCGACGGTGACGCGGGCACGTGGCACTTCCGAGTGATCTAGAGGTCGACGGTGAGACAGGGTCCCTTTGCCCTGGAAACGCAGGGGAAGAAGACCTCGCCTTCTGCCCGCTCCTCCTCGGTGAGGAGAGCATCGCGGTGTTCAGGTTCTCCTTCGAGAACGACCGTCTCGCAGGTTCCGCACACCCCTTCTCGGCAGGACGTTGGGACCTCGATACCAGCCCCGGCTAACGCGTCTACCGCACTCGTTGCGGCCGGTACCGAGACTGTGCGACCGGATCGGGCGAGCCGGAGCTCAAACGGTCTGTCCTCACCCACCCACGACCGGCCCGCGAATCGTTCCACGTGAAGTGATGAGGCTGGCCATAACTCAGCGTGCTTTTCGAACGCCGCGATGAGCGGTTCGGGTCCGCAGCAGTAGATTGCGGCGGACTCATCGGGCCCAGCGAACAGCCCAGGAAGGTCCAACAGTCCTGACTCGTCTTGAGGTCGGATCTCTACATGCCCCGGGTACCGTGCCGCCAGGTCATGGCTGAAGGCCATCGATGCTCGCTTCCGGCCACCGTGCAGAAGCCGCCAGTCAGCGCCCTTCTCTGCTGCCCGGACAACCATCGGGACGATTGGGGTGATCCCGATTCCGCCGGCGATGAAGAGATAGCGTTCGGATCCCACCATTGGAAAGGCATTCCGTGGCCCTCTTACCGGGATCACGTCACCTTCGCGCAGTCTGTCGTGGACGAACGCCGACCCACCGCGGCTACGGGGCTCACGAAGCACGGCGACGACGAGCTCTGACCTGTCCGCCGGGTCACCGCACAGTGAGTACTGACGGATCAAGTCGCCGGGTAGTACGAGGTCGATGTGCGCGCCGGGCGACCACTCGGGAACCCGGCCGCCTCGGGGGTCGGTCAGTGTCAGCTGAACGACCCCCGAGGCCACCCTGTCCTTGCGGCTCAGCACCATGGGCAGGAGATCCGTTTTTCCCGAGGACACCGCCAAGGTGGTCGCTTTCACGCCGGCCGCCATTCGATGTGGTCGTGAAAGTGTCGGCCAGAGCGGGTGCGTTGCGACGTCGTGCGGAGAACCAGCCGGTCATCGACCCAGGAGATGGACCGCACTAGATCGGTTCCTACATGGTCTGGGTAGAGCGACACCTGGACGTGATGGGTGACAACCGATCCGTTGACATCGTAGGTGCCGCCGTAGCCAGTGAAGCCCAGGGCTGCGGCACTGCGGTCACGATCACTCGCCTCGAAGAACGTGTGGGATTGGTGCCAGGGGCGTTTGGCTCGCATCAGCAGCGCAGACATTCGACCATTCGGTTGGTATGTCAACTGACCTGTGGGGCGGTGTCCGAGTGGGCGTGTGACCACCTCCCGGTCAACGATCCTGGCGAAATCCACCAGAAGCCACGTCCCGACCATGCGCGTGATGTTCGCCTGCCCGATGCAGTCGGCGGCTACAGTCACAGCTGCATACTCTTGATCTCGAGGAACTCCGCAATACCGAAGACGCCACCTTCGCGGCCATGCCCGGATTGGGCGTAGCCGCCGAAAGGAGCTGCGGAATTGAACTTTCCGCCATTCACCTCGACCTGGGCAGTTCGCAGGCGGCGGGCAACTGACAACGCACGATCTTGATCGGCCGACCAGGCCGCCCCCGCGATCCCGTAGTTCGTGCCGTTCGCGATCATGATGGCTTCGTCCTCGGTGTCATACGGAATGATCGACAGGACGGGACCGAAGATCTCTTCCTGCGCAATCCGTGCTGTCGGTGCAACATCGGAAAACACTGTCGGTTCGACGTAGAACCCCTTCAAGAACCCAGCCGCCGGCTCGGCGGACCCGGCAACCAACCGGGCGCCTTCCTCGAGACCAACCCGGATATAGAACAACACCCGGTCACGCTGTGCCGCAGTCACCATCGGGCCGAGCTTGGTCGCCGCGTCGCTTGGGTCTCCCAGACGGTAGTCGGCAACTGCCGCTGCTGCGACAACTTCTGCGTCGGCCAACATTGATCGGGGAACCAACATCCGGCTCTGGGCGTTGCAGCTCTGGCCGCCGTTCAGATAACACGCCCGAACGGTTGATGCGACCGCACGCTCGAACCCCTCGCCCGTAAGATCGTCGAGCAGCACACTGGCCGATTTCCCGCCGAGCTCGAGCGATACCCCCTTGACCGTTTGCGCCGCCAACTCCAGCACTCGCCTCCCGACCCCCGTTGAGCCGGTGAAGCTGATCATGTCGACGCCGGGATGTGCGGCCAGGGCCTCCCCGACGACCGGACCGTAACCGTGAACGAGGTTGAGTACACCCGCCGGAACGCCGACCGAGTCAGCGGCCTCCAGCAGGGCGATCGCAGTCAGCGGCGCCACCTCACTGGCCTTCACGACGATGGGACAGCCGGCGACGAGCGCCGCACCGATCTTGGCCGTGATCTGGTGCAGCGGGTAGTTCCACGGTGTGATGGCGCCGACCACTCCGACAGGCTCGCGCCGAATCAGCGAGTTGCGCAGGGGCTCCTCCCAAGCGATCTGGGACGACGCTGCGGCGGCCTCCCGCAGGTCGACGATGCCGAGCCCGACCTGGGCCCAGCGGGCCACCCGGCGGGGGGTACCGACCTCCGCGACGACAATGTCGGTGATCTCGTCCTGACGCCGTTCGAGCTCATCAGCCAGGGCATTGACCAGTCGGGCTCGTTCCTCCGGCGCAGTGGCGGCCCAGTCCAGGGCAGCCGCTCGGGCAGCGACGACAGCCGCGTCAACGTCGGCTGCTGAGCCGGCGGGCACGATGCCGATGCGCTCCTCCGTCGCCGGGTTCAACACCTCGACCCACTCGTCGACTGCTGGTAGACACCAGGACCCCCCTATGTAGAGGCACTGCTGAACGGATCGCTGCGAGCTGGTTCCCGCGCTGGTCGCGGTCGCGCCGGTCACAGTGCAACTCCGCTGCACAACCGATTCCCGGTGGCGAGGGAACGTGCCATGGACTCGGCCGTTGCTCGCAGGTGCCAGAGCGGAACCACGGCTGTGATCAGGCCTGCGGCGAGAGCGGCGACTGTATCTGGCACGTCCGAGAACGGCGAACCGGGGGGCGGGTCGACAAACCGCACGTGGGTGGCGCAGACAACGGCTGCGGCGCTGGACAGCATATGAAATCCTTCCTGTCGAACCAACCCGTTGACAGCGACGACGAGCGGTACACCGAGATCGACACAGACCGTCGCCGTCCGGTTTTGGTAGTCGGCGTCGGGTTCGTGGTCCATTCCTACGCAGAACGCTTCGGTGCCCGTGCCGATGAGTAAAACGGCGCGGATCTCCGAGTTCGTCCGAACCTCGGTCCACAGTTCTCCCAGTTCTGCCAGGAGGATGTCGTCAAGGGCATTGAGATGGTGGCTGTGGTTGAGCTGGACTACCAGCAGACCGTCGTCCTGCTCGTGCAGCAGACGCGGTTGCGAATGTACGTGGGACATCGGGGCTCTCTCAGGGTCGCTGGGATTGGCCACGGCGTCGGGGTTGTGTCATCCCTGGCCGCGGGAAGCCAGGAACGCAGCGAACAGTTCCGAGGTGCGCTTGGGGGCGAGTGCATGGTGCATCACTGAGTTTTCGGCTTCGGCGCCTTCTGCGAGAGAGCGTCCGGCGTTGTCATGGATGAGCCGTTTGAGCTCGCTGACAGCCGGCGCCGGGTGCTCGGCGATCTGCGCAGCGATCTCTACCGCCTTATCCACGACCTGCGACCGCGGCACGAGGTGGTTGAGCAATCCGGACGCCAGCCCCTCCTGGGCTTCGACCGGTCGTGCGGTCATCAGCCATTCCTTTGCTCGTCCCATCCCCACCAGCGGCGCCAGGTTCCAGGTCGCCATCACTCCCGCGTAGGGGACGGCCGTGACCCTGAAGACCGTTTCGTCGCAGCCGACTCGTATGTCGGCGCAGAGGGCCAGCATGGCACCGCCCCCGAACGTGATGCCGTTGAGTGCGGCCACAATCGGCTTGGGGTAGTCGAAGATCCGCGTCCAGTAGGGTTCGCGACGCAGGTTGCTGAGCAGGGTTTCGGTCTCGTTGAGCGGTTCGAGTTCGCGAACGTCGTATCCGGCGGAGAAGGCTCGTTCGCCTGCGCCCGTCAGCACCACGGCTCCGACCGAGTCGTCCTCGGCCAGCTCGCCGAGCGTGTCGTAGAGCGCGCGATGCAGATCCTGGCTGAGCGCGTTGAGCTTCTCCGGTCGGTTCAGCGTGAGGAGAGCGACATTCTTCCCGAGCCGTTCGACGGTGAGTAGATCCGATTTCGTCATCCGATTTCTCCAGCTTTCTTGTCAGTGTTCGATGTCATGTCGTTGAGGGCGTTTGCATACCGGCCACCGATGTCGGCCATCAGCCGACGGTGTAGGTGCTGGCAGGAGGCCTCGCCGCGGCCGTAGAGGAATGTTCCGTCCGGATTCGACTCGGCGTTCTCCTGGATCGAACGCGCCATGGGCCAGTCCTCGTCGAGCGCGGCGTCACGGAGGATCTCCCAGCTCCGGGTAACCCGCCCCTTCATCCGCTCGTCGAGAATTCCGGGGCGTACGAGGAACCGGATGTGCACCGTAGATCGCGCAGGATTCGTCATGTCCGGCCAGACCACCCAGTGCTCGACGTGATCCGGGGACGCGATGAACATCGAGTTCGGGTAGATCACGAGGTTGCTACCGACGTACTTCCACCCATTTTCGATGGGCTCACCCGACTTGGCGAGTTCGGTCATCTTCATTCGGGGGCTGAAGAGCTGGCCGTGCGGCCCGTAGTTGCGCCACACGCTTGTACCGGTCTCGAGGATCTTGCCCACGGTGTTGGGGTGCAGATACTTCAGATGCAGAATGTCATAGGCCCCGTCCATCAGAATTTTCCAGTTGATGTCGAGAGTGAACTGGTTTTCGATGAAGGTCACAGCGTCGTCGAGTCCGAACGCGGCCACCTGCGCGTCGGCGGGTCCGAGCCAGTCGACGATCGACCGTCCCTGACTCGAAAAGTCGACCCAGACAAACCCGTGCCGTTCCTCGGCATGAGCCTGGGTGAGTCCGTTGCACTTCTTGTCTATCGGCTCGAATGCCTTCTCGTACGGCACATTACGAAGACCGCCATCTGAACCGTAGGCCCAACCGTGGTAGGAACACATGAACACCCGTTTGTTGCCCGATTCGGCTTGCTCGACGCGGCCTCCGCGGTGCCGACACATGTTGAGCGAGACCCGCACCGAACCGTCACGCTGCCGGGCGATGATCACCGAGCGGCCGAGGATCGTCCGTGTGATGAAGTCGCCGGGCGCAGGCAGCTCCGAACTGCGCGCCGCAATGAGCGGTGTGCGTAGCAGCAGGTCGCGCTCGGCGGCGGCGAACTCCTCACTCACGTAGTGCGTGATCGGTACTCGCAGGTCTGCGTCAGCGAGATCCGTTGTGCTATTTCGTAGATGTTCGGTCAGACGTTCGACGACGTCCTCGTTCAGCAAGCTCATGTCGACCCCTTCTCCAGATAACCAATCGGTATTTGATTAATTGCGAGCGCGCAACGACCCGCAGGTCGTCCGCCACTCACCGCGGGACGGCGACCCCGGCAACCTCGCGGTCCCAGGTGCCGTCAGTGACCGGCGTCCGGCGCAACTCGCCCTTCCGAATCTTCGCGGTGGGCGTCCGCGGCAGATCATCGACGAACTCGATGTAACGCGGGACCATGAAGCGCGGCATCCGCTCGACGAGGTGGTCGAATAGTTCCCGCTCGGTCAGTGTGGAGCCGTCGGTCCGGATCACCACGATCTTCACGTCGTCGTCGACGAGGGGACCGGGGCCGGACTCTCCTTCTTCGCTGGCAGTGCCACCATCAGCATTCGCCCGTGCTATGTCCGACGGCACGCCGATACAGGCACACGCGGCCACCTCGGGATGCGCCGTGACGGTGGCCTCGACCTCGAGGGACGAGATGTTTTGCCCCTTGCTACGCAGATAGTCCGCCGCGCGGTCGATGAAGTAGTACGTTCCGTCCGGGTCCCGGCGCAGGATGTCCCCGGTGTGTAGCCAGCCGTTCCGCCAGGCTCGGGCGGTCGCCTCCGGTCGGCCGAGGTACTCCGTCATGAGCAACCAGGGCCGGCGGGAACGGATCACGAACTCCCCAGGTGAACCGTCGGGCACGTCGTAGTCGTTCTCGTCGACGATCCGAGCCTCGAACTCCGGCAGGAGCCGTCCACACGCCGCAGGATCGATCGGGTCGCCCGACGAAATCGGCAAGCCGATCTCGGTCATCCCCCACGCCGTCGACACCTTCACGCCGAAGCGCCGCTCGAACTCCGGGAACCGCACCGGCAACGGGAGCATAATCGCCCGGCAGAGCGGATTGTCGGCATCGTCGGCCTGCATCGGCCGGTTGAGCAGCAGCGACCCGAAACCCATCAGGTGGACGTGGGTACAGCCGTGGCTGCGGATGTCGTCCCAGAACGCGGAGACCGAGAACCGGCTGCGCAACACCACTCGGATGCCCAATTCGACAGCCACGACCAGCGCATACTTGCCCACACCGTGGAACGTGGGCCATGGCGAGTAGATCGCGCCACCCGGGTACTGTCCCGCGCGATCACCGGGAAAGGTGGCCTCCACCGTCATGTACAGCGAGGCCCACGGGGTCAAGACTCCCTTCGAGGGACCGGTAGTTCCCGACGTGTAGACGACCGCGTACGGGTCGCGCTCCTGCGGAGCGGGCCTCTCAGTGGGCTGGGCGGCGCGCAGGAGCTTCTCGAGCAGCGCGATCCGGCCCGGCCAGAACGACGTCTTCGGCGGCTCGTCGACCAGCACCACAGTCTGCAGTTCGGTCAGCTCGCCGGCGATGAGGGAGAGCCGCTCGGCATAGGACGCAGTCGTGACAAGGACCCTGGCGCGGGAGTCGTGTAGGGCATGTGCCAGCGATGAGCCGCGATAATCGGTGTTCAGCGGTGCCTCGACCGCCCCGGTCCAGCAAGTTCCGATCCAGATGGTGTGCGCTCGTACGCTCGGATCCAGCATGGTCGCAACCCGGTCGCCGGGCCCTACCCCGAGCGCGGCCAGCGCGTCGCCAACCCGCAAGGTTTCGAGGTAGAAGTCTCGGTTGCTCCAAGTCTTGTCGTTGCTGACATCTTCGATGAAGGTCTCATCAGGATGGTCGTTTGCCCGGCGGCGGAGCATTTCGGGCATCGTTGGTTTCGGGCCCATCGGGTCCCTCCTTAACTTTGATGAAACAGGCGAGTAGCAGCCCACCCTCAACCGGCACGAGGACCCCCTTGAGGTATCAGACGCCGGTGAGGCGAGGCGGGTGACAACGTTGTCCACGTCCTCGGCTGTGGCCAAACGCCCAACCGGGTCGTGTCGATCACTAGTTGAGCGCGAGTGAACGGACGAACCCGGCCAGGCCTGCCCTATTCGGCGTATATGCACTCACGGTGCTCCCGGTCAGTGCGCCGGACACCCGATGCGGAAAAGACGACGGAGCCACGCCGGACCAGTAGGTGCGGCATCACGTACTTGGTGCAGAGGAAGGCTCCGGTCAGGGTCACGTCGAGGGGTGCGCCGCCAGGTCGCCCGGTCCAGGTCCTCCAGCAGGCCGTCGCTGCCGTCCTCGACCCCAAGAAGAACCTCCGTATTCTTGTGCAGCAAGGCGATCCGGCCGTGATACTCGACTACGGCGGCGATCGCGAACCGCACCGAGTCCTTCTCGGCGACATTGCAATACATCGCAATGGCCGCGGATCCGGTCGCTCCTATGAGCTCGGGCCGGTTTCCCATCAGAATCCCGATTCCATCCCCTGAGCGCACACCCGAGCGGACGAAGCCATCTGCTAGTGCAGTGGAGCGGGCGTCGAGCTCGCGCCAAGGGGTGTCGCGGCCCTCGAAATGCACAGCGACGTGGTCCGGCCGATACGCGGCCCAATAGCGGACTAGACCCGCGAGATTTTGCTGCACGTCAAGTTGCCAGCCTTTCGGACGAGGAGTGGAAAGCGGATTCCGTCGGCCCCGCGGGCCGAGTCAGAGCCGGGCGGGCCGAGCGAGCCGACCCGGGCGCTCTCCGGTGTCTACATCGGCCATTCGGGTCGGAATCCCGCGGACGATCGTGGCGATGTAGCCCTCGGCAGGCTGAATGAACCTACTTCCGCCTGCGGGGAGGTCGTGCAGCATCACCGGGGGGCGGACGGTGAGCCGGTCCAGGTCGATCACGTTGAGATCGGCCCTCAGCCCGATTTTCAACGCACCGCGGTCGTTCAGTCCGAAGGTTTGCGCCGGCTTCGAGGTGAGCTTCGAGACGACCAGTTCGATCGGCAGCCGCTCGCCGCGGTTGCGATCGCGGACCCAGTGAGTGAGGTGGAACGTCGGCACCGACATGTCGGAGATGAAGTTCACGTGCGCACCGGCATCGGACAGACCCGTTACCGTGTTCGGATCGGACAGCATCTCCCGCGCCGCATCAAGATTGCCGTCGACGTAGTTCACCGCGAGGTACATGCCCACGACCGTGCCGCCGTCTTCCAGCAGGAAGTCGTACAGGAAATCCTCCTCGTTCCGGCCTGCGGCAGCGGCCAAGGCCGCCAGGGATTGGTCGAGCGGCGGTTCGTAATCGACCGGATCGGTCATCCGGAATGTGCGCGGTAATGCCTTGCTGAAGAAGCGCGGCATGCTGTTCTCCATCGAGCCCGGGCTCTCGTGGGGGTGGTCCTGCTCGGACAGGATCGCGGCCTTGACCGCGGGATCACGCAGCGCGTCCACCAGCTCGGCGTGCGGCAGCGATTCCGCGAGACGCAGATAGGTGGGCCGACGCATGAAGAGGTGGTAGGCGGTCAGCGTCGTGAGCACCGTGGCCGCACGAGGGATGATCATCGGTGTCAGCCGAGCACCCGCCTCGTTCTCCGCGCGGGTCGTGGCGAGTACTTCGCGGAACAGATTCGGATGCGCCGAGTGCTGCGAGGTCGTGAAAGTGCACCGCACGTCTGCCTTGCGGGAGATCCGTGCGAGCATACGAACCTCCTCGAGGAGCCTATTCGGATCGCCGCCAACGTTGGGCACCTCGGACTCGCCGTTCGCCGGGATGGCCTGCACGATGCCGACCCCACCGGCACGCATCGCCTCGGCGATCGCGAGCAACTCCGCCTCGGGCGCATGGGTGCCAGGCACCGATCTCCCGGACATCGAGCGGTGAAAGAGGATTCGCGACGTGCTGAAGCCCGTCGCGCCCGCCTCGGCGGATTCACGGGCGATCCGGGTCATCTCTGCGATGTCGGCTTCGGTCGCGAGCCCTTCACCGGGCGCTTCCGCGTAGGCCCGCTCACCCATCACATAGTGCCGCAGCGCGGCATGGGGAAGCTGCGCGGCGATGTCTAGCGACCACGAACGGCCGCCCAGGAAACCAAGGTATTCCGTGAATGACTCCCAGTTTCCCCACGGGATGCCCTCGTACAGCGCGGTACCGGGAATGTCCTCGACGCCCTCCATGAGGTCGATGAGCTCCGCTTCCCCACCGGGCCGCACAGGGGCGAAGCCCACTCCGCAATTGCCGATCACAGCCGTGGTCACACCATTGGACGCCGAACCGACAAGCTCGTCATCCCATGTCACCTGACCGTCGTAATGGGTATGCGCATCAATGAATCCCGGTGTCACAACGGCACCGGTCGCATCGATCATGCGGGTGGCCCGTTCGTCGACTCGGCCGAGCGCGACGATCACGCCGTCCCGAATTCCGACGTCGCCCTCGTGGGCCGGAGTACCGAGCCCATCGACAATCGTGCCGCCCTTGATGATCAGATCGAGCATCCTCATACCTCTTTCAGCACTCCGAGATCCGATGTCCAACACTGTTAGATTATGTGTGATGTGTATCGCAGTCAACATCCGCCGGAAACGCAACGTTCCCGCTGTCGTCGCCAACCGGCCAGCCAAAGCGATTTTCATTACTGTTCATTCACGCCACGGCGTCGGAAGTAGGGCCTCCGAAACGCCTCGACCAGCCGTCGGTAAACCTACTAGAGATAGCTTTGCTTGATCAACGTATTGACACGCTTTATCTAATGGTGTTGGCTAATTCTCCAGGCCCGGATGTGATGTGTACCACTGCCGGAAGATCCTCTTACAGCCTGTTGAAGCCACCCACAATTCCGAGGTGACGTCCAATGAACTTCAGACCCTTTCGCCGGGTGCCCGTGCTCGTGCTCCTCGTCACAGCGCTGACGGCCTTGGTTGCCGGCTGTGCGGGGCCAGGGGCCGGCCGCACCGTCTCGTCCGCTGGAGGAGATGCGCGGGAAGCCAGCCTCGACGCCGAGCTCTCCGTCGGTCAGATCGGCGCTCCAACGTCGCTCGATCCCCACCTGATCCGCAACCCGAGCACCGATCTCGCATACATCTTCCCGCTGTACGACATGCTTCTCCAGCTCGATACGGAGCAGGTGGTCGCACCGATGCTCGCCACGTCGTGGGAGGTGGCACCGGACGGACGGGCCCTGACACTGCAGCTCCGCGGCGACGCCACCTTCCAGGACGGATCCGGATTCGACTCAGCGGTGGTCAAGGCGAACCTCGATCGAGCGAAGACGCTGCCCGGCTCGACCAGCGCACCGCTGCTTTCCACCGTGACCTCGGTGGATACCGACGGCCCGCAAACGGTGCGGATCAGCTTCTCCGAGCCCGCGTTCAACTTCCCGGTCACCCTCGCGACCCAGCCCGGCATCAGCGCGATGATCAGTGGTCAGGCCATCGCCGAGGGAACCGATATCAGTCGCAACCCGGCGGGCAGCGGCCCGTTCCGGCTCGTTCAGCTCGGTCAAGACCGGCTCAGCCTCGAGCGGAACGACGACTACTGGGATCCCGAAAACATGGCGAAGGTCAAGCGTGCCACTGTGATCTCGCTGAGTGACGACACCGCACGAATCGCCGCGTTGCAGAGCGGCCAGATCTCGCTAGCCCCGCTGCCCGGTCACCTCGCGAATACCTACCAGTCGCTGCTCGACTCGGGGCGCTTCACCAAAACCGAGTTCGCCCCGGGGTCGGTGTACGGGTCGTACGTCAATATCAGCAGACCCGAGCTGAACGATGTTCGCGTGCGCAAGGCACTCTCGATGGCCATCGACCGCAACGAGATGAACCAGGCTGTCCTCGGCGGCGCAGGCCAGCCCGCATTCCAGTTCTATCCCCCCGGCACCGCAGGCCATGTGGACGCGCTCGAACAGGATCCATACGACCCGGCAGGCGCAAAGCGGCTGCTGGAGGAGGCAGGCGTCCCGAACCTGACCTTCAACATGATCATCACCGGCAGTGAGCCATCACAAACCCTCGCGACGATCGCGCAGGCCCAGCTCGCCCGGGTCGGCGTCACCGTCAACCTGCAGCGGGTCACCGGTGTCGAAGCTCGCTCCACCTTCCGCCGGGGCGCCTCGGACGGCTATACCAGCGGATTCGTGGCCACCGGCGACCCGAGCATCTGGGCGGCGGACACCGTTCTCGGTGCGGACAGCCCGGGCGGTGTTCCCCCGGAGGTCGAGAAAGCCACCGCAGCTGCGCTGCAGCTGCAGCTCGACGATCCGGCGCGGCCCGCAGCGTTCGAACGGATGTCGGCAGCCCTCGCCGATGATCCCGTGCATCTGCTCTTTCTGCGGATCCCGGTGAACTTCGTCGGCTCCAGCCAGCTCATGGGTGTCGACTCGATGACCTACGGTCAGTGGGGCTCGGTCATCAATCTGCGGTCGTTGTCCGTGGCCGAGGCCGTGGCCGGCTGATGCTCACTCTTGTCGGCAAGCGCCTCCTTGTGGCCGTACCCATCCTGTTTGTGGTCACTTTGGTGACCTTCCTGCTGGTCGACCTGTCCCCCGGTGACCCGGCGGCCCTGCTCGCGGGCGACAATGCCAGCCCCGAGCGTGTCGACGAGGTACGAGTGCAACTCGGGTTGGACCAATCCCTTTGGGAGAGGTTGGTGAGCTACTACAGCGGTCTCTTCCAGGGCGACCTCGGCGTATCACTGTTCTCCGGTCAGAGCGTCGGCGACGCCATCGCCGAGTCTCTTCCGGCGACGCTGTCACTGACCCTCGTCGCGTTCGCTCTGATCTTCCTCATCGCGATTCCCCTCGGTACCTTGGCCGCTGCCCGCCGGGACGGCATCGCCGACCGGATCGTCTCGGCGTTCTCGTCGTTCTTCATCGGCGTACCCCCCTTCGTTGCCGGACTGCTGCTGGTGATCGTCTTCGCGCTCACCCTCCGGGCCTTCCCTGCAACCGCATACGTACCACTGTCCGAGGCAGGCCCGAACGTATGGCTGAGCCATCTGGTGTTGCCGGGACTCGCGCTTGCGCTCCCCTCGGCAGCGGAGGTCGCCCGACAATTGCGCGGCGCGTTGGTGGACGTGCTCGAGCAGGACTACATCCGAACGCAGCGGGCCAAGGGTCTGGCGCCACTGCTCGTCCTGAGCAAGCACGGACTCAAGAATGCAGCGCCCCCCGTGCTCACCGTGGTGGGCCTTCAATTGGGTCGGATGCTCGGCGGCACGGTGATCGTCGAGCAGGTCTTCGCCATGCCCGGGTTCGGGATGCTTACCTACAACTCGGTGGTCCAGCACGACTTCCCCATCATCCAAGGCATCGTCCTCGTGTCGGCCCTGGCCGTGATCGTGGCAAACATCTGCACCGATGTTCTCGAATTCGTGATCAATCCCCGTCTGAGGAGTGCGGTATGACCGTTGTCGACGCGCCCACACCAGCGACCGACCAGCAGAACGTTCGCGAACCCCGTGTCCGTAGCCGTGTACTGCGCCGCCTGCTCCGCAACCGTGGCGCCATGATCGCGCTCGGATTCATCGTTCTGCTGGGATTGGTAGCAGTGTTCGGCCCGCTTCTCCCACTGGCGGATCCGAATGCGCAGGTCCTGGCAACCAAGAACTCCGGTCCGTCGGCGGCCAACTGGCTCGGGACGGACTCGTTCGGCCGGGACATTCTGTCCCGGCTCGTGGCAGCCACCCGTGTCACAATGCTCGCGTCCCTCCAAGGACTCACCGTCGCCATCGTGCTGGGCGTGCCATTGGGCTTGCTCGCCGGCTACCTCGGACGGATCACCGACTCCGTGCTCAGCAGAATCGCCGACGGACTCCTGAGCCTACCGCCGCTGATCCTCGCGTTGGCGATCCTCGGTGTGGCCGGCCCAGGCCTTACCAACGCCATGATCGCGATCGGAATCGTGTTCGCTCCCCGCTTCTACCGGGTAGCCCGCAGTGCAGCACAGACCGTTGCCAGCGAGACCTACATCGAAGCAGTCCGAGCAGATGGCTGCCCCACCAGCCGCATCCTCGGTCGGCACGTGCTGCCCAACGCGAGTAGCCCGCTGCTCGTCCAAATTTCGTTCACGATCGGATTCATCATCACTGCCGAGGCCAGCCTGAGCTTCCTCGGTCTTGGCGTCCAGTTACCCACCGCGAGTTGGGGTTCCATGCTGCGTGACGCTTTCGCACACATCCACGAGAGCTGGTTTCCGATCATCCCACCGGCCGTGCTGATCACCGTGACGGTCTTCGCCTTCTCGGTGCTCGGCGACGGGCTCCGCGACGCGTTCGGACGCGATTCCAGGGTGTCCTGACAATCCAGGGTGACTTGACAACCGAACCAATCAGAGAGCAAGAGGAGCGATGACTTCCACGAACGTGAGCCTGGCTTCAGCCGGCAGGACCCCGGATCCCGGGGCAGAGGTCGCGGCGAGCGCGCTCGCCGTAGACGGCCTTTCGGTCGAGTTCGACACCGAACGCGGTCCGGTCCGAGTGTTGCACGAGGTGAGCTTCCGAGTCGAGCGTGGGATGACGCTCGGACTCGTCGGCGAATCCGGTTCAGGCAAAACAGTGTCGTCCCTGGCGGTGATGGGTCTACTCGACCCGCGGATCAGCCGAATCACTTCGGGCAGCGTGCATGTCGAGGGTGTCGACATGCGCGCCCTCGCTGCTGCCGAGCGACGCGAGTTCCAGGGCGGCAGGATCTCGATGATATTCCAGGAGGCGCGGCGTAGCCTCGACCCCGTCTTCACAGTTGGCGAGCAGATCGCCGAATCGGCACGGGCACATACGAAGATGAGCCGGAAACAGGCCTGGGCACGAGCCGTGGAAATGCTCGACCTCGTCGGGATCCCCAACGCGGCGCGACGTGCCCACGAGTATCCCCACATGTTCAGCGGCGGTATGTGCCAGCGAGTCATGCTCGCCGCGGCGCTCGCCCCGCGCCCGTCCGTGCTCCTCGCCGACGAGCCGACGACTGCCCTCGACGTCACCGTACAGGCGCAGATGTTGCAGTTGCTGCGCGACCTGCAGAAAGAAATGGGCCTGGCCATTCTGTTCATCACCCACGATCTGGGTGTTGTCGCCGAGATGTGCGATCGGGTGGCCGTGATGTATGCGGGGCAGATCATCGAAGCGGGCGATGCCGAGCAGATCTTCGACCGTCCCCGGCATCCTTACACCGAGGGCCTGATCCGTTCGCTGCCGGACACCGCCGCCCACAAAGGGCGACTGGTTGCCATTCCCGGCAGCGTTCCCCCGGCGCATCGTTGGCCGGTGGGCTGCCACTTCGGGCCGCGCTGCGATTACGCGACGCCCGACTGCCACCTCGCGCCGGTCCCACTGACGCGGCAATCCGACGGCGGCGCCGTGCGCTGCCTGCGTTCCGATGAATTGGTCCTGGAGGGAGTGCGATGACCACCGAGACGTCCCCCCTGTCCCCTGCCGCCGGCCGCGGTCTCGACAGCCACGGGCACATCGGAGCCCAGACCGACGAGGTCCTGCGGCTCACGGACCTCACCAAAACCTTCGTCACGAGCCGCAACCTGCTCGGCCGTACCACCGGAATCCACCACGCGGTCAACAAGGTCTCACTGTCCGTCGGCCGCGGCGAGACGGTGGCGGTCGTCGGCGAGTCGGGGGCGGGCAAATCGACTGTCGGGCGGATGGCGCTGCGCCTGGTCGAACCGGATTCGGGCAGCATCGAATTCGACGGTCGCGACCTGCGTGCGATGCCGAAAGGCGAGTTACGCCGGATGCGCAGCCGGATGCGGATGATCTTCCAGGACCCGTACTCGTCGCTCGACCCGACCATGGTGGTCGGCGATATCGTCGGGGAACCGCTCCTGATCCACCGCAACCTCGATGCCCGGGCACGGGCCGAGAAGGTGCTCGACCTGTTCCGCCGCGTCGGAATGGACAGTCACCACCTCGATCGCTACCCGTACGAGTTCTCCGGTGGGCAACTCCAACGCATCGCGATCGCACGGGCAATCGCCACCGACCCGGAGCTCATCGTGTGCGACGAACCAGTGGCCGCGCTCGACATGTCCATCCGCGCCCAAGTAATCAACCTATTGAGCGATCTGCAAGCCGAGCGGAACATGGCATACCTGTTCATCACGCACGACCTGTCGCTGGTCCGCCTGATCGCCGACCGGGTCGTGGTCATGTACCGCGGCGAGATCGTCGAGTCGGCGCCCACCGCGGAGCTGTTCGAAGCCCCTCAACACGAGTACACCCGCACACTGCTCGACGCTGTGCCGGTACCGGACCCCCGACGCCGCAGAGCACCAGCAGGGAAACCCGGCACGCGAAGGGTCGCGCCGTGAGTCACCTGCCTGCGCGCATCACCAGCCGACTGAAGGTGCCTCTGATCGTCGCACCAATGCTGCGAGTGTCCGGACCCGAGCTGGTGTCGGCGGTCTGCGCCGCGGGTGCCATCGGTGCCTTCCCGACTGCGAACGCCAGCTCCGCAGAGGAGCTCGGCCACTGGCTCGACCGAATCGAGGAGGCAGCCCGGTTGCATACCGCCGCCTGCCGGTCCACCCCGGCACCGTACGCGGCCAACCTGATCATGCGCGGACCACGCACCGTCGAGCACCTGCCTGTTCTCGTCGAGCACGGGGTCGAAGTGGTGATCACCAGTGTCGGATCGCCCGCACCAGTGGTCGGGCCTCTGCACGACATCGGTGCAATCGTGCTGTCCGACGTCGCGACCCTGGCCCACGCACGCAAGGCCGTGGCCGCGGGCGCCGACGGCCTCGTACTACTCACCGCCGGCGCTGGAGGTCAGACCGGCTGGATGAACCCGCTGGCGTTCACCCGAGCCGTGCGGGAATTCTTCGACGGGCCTGTAGTGCTGGCCGGAGGTATCGCCGACGGTCACGCGCTGCGCGCCGCAGTGACACTCGGCGCCGATCTCGGCTATATGGGAACCCGGTTCATCGCGACACCGGAAAGCATGGCAACACCCGCCTACCGGGATATGTTGGTCACCTCGACGCTCGACGACGTCGTATTGACCAGCGCGTTCACCGGCCTTCCCAGCAGCATGCTCGCACCGTCGATACGGGCGGCCGGCCTGGACCCGCAAGCCCTGGACGAGACGGTGACCGCGGCGACCGCAGCGGAACTCTACGGCGGCGGATCCGACGGCAGCCATCCCCGCCGCTGGACTGACGTGGTGAGCGCGGGCCACTCCGTGTCCGGTGTCGACGCCGTGCGCCCCGCCAGGGAGATCGTCGTCCGTACCCTCGCCGAGTACGGCGAGGGTCCGATCGCGCCCGACGAGGTGCTCGATGCGCTCTGAACACGCAATCTCAGGCGCCCTCAACCTCGTATGCCTCGGGAATGAACCGCTCGGTCAGCTCCACGATCATCAGACGCAGCATCACAGCGAAGGATTCGTCGGCGAGGGTTTCTGCTCGCCGGCGACGCGCCGGCGAGGTTTGAACCACCCGGGCCGATTCGGAGCGGCCGTGGTGCATGAGCGCCGATCCGATCACGAACGCCTCCATCGTGTCGAGGATGATTATCTGGACATCCGCCGGTATGCCTGCCTCGGTCATCCTCGCCATCCCGGTGGCCTCGGCCGGCAAGGCTGCGCGGGAGACGTAGCCGCGTGCCCGAAGCTCTGTCATGTAGGGCCGCTCGATCAGGAACGCCCGATACTCGATGCCGACGTCGGCGAACCAGTGCCGCCAATCTTCGCCCTCCTTGATCGCCGGCACCGGCATCTCTGCCAGCGCTGCTCGCGTGATCGCGGTGAGAATGTCCTCCTTCGAGGCGAAGTAGTGATACAGCGAGGCCGCGTTGACGTCGAGCTCCTTCGCGATGCGCCGGACGGTCAGCGCGTCGACTCCATCGGCCTCGACGATGTCGAGGCCTACCCTGATGACGGAGCGTCGAGAGATCAGCGGGACCTTGGGGCGCGCCATGGCCGGATGTCCTTCCTGGTCGTGCGAGGTCCAGACCCTCGACGCGCCTAAGAACTGGGTGGGTCTCTCCCCGATGCGCGTCGAATCTCTGGGCAATCGCCGTTTGATTGAAATCCGTACGTCACCGCGGGTGGCGCACTTGTCAAAACTAACATCATGTCGCCGTGGTCGTAGCTAAATAGGTGCGCCGGGCAGTCGAAAGGAGCGGTGATGCTCGGGCGATCGGTCGTCTTTCCGAGCCAAGACCTGCCCGCGGACCCAGGCGTCGTCATCGCCTTCGGTCAGGCTGCCGAGGACCTCGGTTACTCCCGGGTCATCGTCTACGACCACGTCCTCGGTGCTGTGCAGGAAGGACGGACACCCGCCCTGACAGCCGGGTACGACGAGATGGTTCCGTTTCACGAGCCGCTCACGCTGCTCGCTTTCCTGAGCGCCGTTACCTCGACGATCGAGCTGGCGACCGGTGTCCTCGTTGCTCCACAACGGCAGACCGCCTTGCTCGCGAAGCAGGCGGCCGAGATTGCTGGACTGTCCGGCGGCCGATTCGCACTCGGCATCGGGATCGGGTGGAACCATGTGGAATTCGAAGCGCTCGGCATCAGCTTTCGTGACCGTGCCGCTCGAATGGAGGAGCAGATCGAGGTTCTGCGTCAGCTGTGGCGAAATCCAACAGTGGACTTCCGCGGACGCTTCCATCGGATCGATCGGGCGGGTGTGGTTCCGCGTCCAGCGCAGGACATCCCCATCCTCATGGGTGGTCGCACCACTGCATCTCTGCGCCGTGCCGCCCGGCTGGCGGATGGATTCCTCTTCGCCTTCGGCGGCGATGAGACATTCCGACAACTGGTTGAGTTGAATCAGGCTGTCCGGCAGGTTGGCCGCGATCCCGCTGATGTGCCGGCCGAGATGTATCTCTCGTACGGCGTCGGCCCCGAGTCGTGGGCAGCTGATCAGCAACGTTGGACGGAACTGGGGGGCGCCCGCATGGCGATCCGCACGTCGACCTCCAGTGCTTCCGCACTCGGGCTGGATGTCCGCCCCCTGAGGACGGTCGACGACCATATCGCCGCGATAGACGAATTCGCACAGTGGTGGAGTTCGGGCGATTCACCCGTATCCCCCGATCGGCAAAATGACGATCACGAACGCTCAATCGATCACGCGCATGCACCACGAAGCACGTTGACTTCCCTTCGTGGATCGACGGAGCGAAATCGACTATCGACTAGTTAATTTCGGTTCAACAGGCCGATCGAGCGGCAGTAGAACTGCTGCCGAGGAGGAATCATGGAAAGCAATCTCTTCGATAAGGACCACGAACTGTTTCGGGATACAGTCCGCGGCTTCGTCAACAAGAACGTCGTACCGAACCTGGAGAAGTGGGACGTCGATCGGCTCATCGACCGCGAAACCTGGCTTGCCGCGGGTCGGCAGGGGTTGCTGGGCCTCACAGTTCCCGAGGAATTCGGCGGTCCCAACGAATCTGACTACCGATTCCGGGTGATCATCCAGGAGGAGATCGCGCGTGTCGGCGCATCGGCTCTGCAGTCGGGGTTTTCCACCAACGACGACCTCGTGCTGAACTACTTGCTACGGCTTGCAACGGAAGAACAGCGGCACCGCTGGCTGCCCGGGTTCGTCACAGGCGAGACGATCGGTGCGATCGCCATGAGTGAACCGATCGCAGGAAGCGACCTACGGGCAATCCAGACAACTGCGGTCACGGACGGCAACAGCTGGGTTTTGAACGGGTCGAAGACATTCATCACCAGCGGGATCCTTGCGGACTTGGTGATCGTCTTCGCAAAGACCGAGCAGGATGCCGGCTCGAAGGCATTCAGCTTGTTCGTTGTTGAAGATGGCACCGCTGGATTCACTCGCGGTCGCAAACTCGACAAGGTGGGGTTGCACGCGCAGGACACCGCCGAGTTGTTCTTCAACAACGTCCGCATCTCGAAGGAGAATCTGCTCGGAGAACCCGGTTCCGGATTCGCGTACCTGATGCAGTCGCTTCCACTCGAGCGACTCGGCATCGGTATCGCGGCCCAGGTGTCTGCGGAGGCAGTCTTCGGCTGGACGATGGATTACGTCCGCGAGCGCACCGCATTCGGCAAACGGATTGGTGAGTTTCAGGGGATGGGTTTCGACCTCGCGAAGCTGCGCACCGCGATCGAGGTTTCCCGTGCTTACATCGACAGGTGCATTCTCGAGCACAACAAGGGCACGCTCACACCTGTCGATGCGGCCAAAGCGAAGCTGTGGGCGACCGAACTACAGGGCCAGGTCGTCGACGCCGGGGTCCAGTACCACGGCGGCTACGGCTACATGATGGAGTACCCCGTTGCCAAGGCCTACATTGACCACCGAATCCAACGGATATACGGCGGAACGAACGAGATCATGAAGGAGGTCATCCACCGTGACCTGATGCGCCGTGATCGACCTGTGCCTTGGGACGACCAGCCTCGAACCAATTCGAGGCGTGCGGAATATCGCTTCCGCGGATCGCGCACAACCGACATGACGAATCCACCAGATATAAAAACCTCAGGAGCAAGACGTGAATCGAGCATTCCTCGCGGAAGGGGGAACTGCGGGGATGAAGCCTCGATCTGAATGGGCAGGCCGAGGTGTCTGGTAGCGCATCTGAAAACTCGGGTACGGGCTACGACCCCGGCCAGCTACGCCCGGTGGACGGGCGGACGGAACGTGACCGCGTGGCAGGCTAGCCGCGTCACCCCTCCGGTTTCGACCGCATCAACCTCGCGTTGCTCCGTGCCGACGGACACGTCAGACTCCTTGTAGGCGGTCAGTTCGCTCCGGTTGGGCGGACACGATTTCTCCGGGGTGGTGGACACGAGAATTCCGGGTCGACGGTCACGACTCCTTGACCTCGGCCGATGCTGGTGCTGGTGCTCTGCGTCAACCACACGGTCCCCGATTGTGGCCAGCCTGTTGTACGTCGTGTTGATCGGGATCGCCGGACGATTCGAGTCGTGGACCGAGGTGCCGCCGCAACGGTGGGTTGCGGTTTCCGGTTTGAATATTCTGGCACCCATCTTGATACTGCACGACTCCGTGTGGAACAGATGGCCTTTCCGTCCTCTCTCGCCGACAGCGCTGAACTGCACACGACCTGACGGTGGCGTTACCGGCGTCCTTGCGGAAGGGACCGATCATGGATGCTCGACGGCGGCTCGACTCCGCAAGCCCGCAGCGCGGCGGCCTGGGAGTGTCGGTTGCACGCCGGATGCCGACACTCCGTCGAACATCTCTTCTTCTCTCCGGAAACGAGCGTCACGGGCGCAGTTGAGGGGTGTGGCTGCCGCCAGGGAGATCTGTGCAGACTGTCCCGTCATCATCCTGCCGGGACGATGCCTCGACTCACACCGAGGTGCTCGGGTCTGGGGAGGGCTGCCCGAACGTGACCACAGATCCCACGACGATATGCAACCGCTGCTGCGTCATGAACCCTGTCGACATAGTTGCATCGTGTCCTGCCCGGACTCGAACACTCACGACGCCCGGACCGCCTCCACCGTTGCCATCCCGGTAGGAGGACGACAGGTCACACGCGAAGATTCTTCCGATAGGTGACCACGACACAGGGGACCTTCAACAGCGGTGTCAGCGCCGGATACACCGTCTCGGATGCGTCGGTACGCACGGCGCGATAACCCATTCGGGTGTACCACCCGGTCAGAAATTCCTTCGACGGGAGCGAAAAATCGCGCGGCTGAATCACTTCCAGCGCCATGATGTCGCTGCCGGTCTCGGCGGCGTGGTTCTCGGCGAAGTGCACCAGGGCCCGGCCGATCCCCACACCCCGCAGCTGCGGGTCGGCGGCGAGCATGCCGAACTCGGCGACGCGGTCGGCGAGTGGGACGAGGCGAACACACCCGACGATCCGACCCTCCAGACGGGCGACGAATATCTGGTCCGCTTCTGCCAATTCGGTGATCTCCGCCGTCGTGGTCCGGGTGGCCCCGTGCTTCCACATCCCGTCTTCCGCCACGGCATAGACCCCGTTGATCAGTTCCGCGACGCGCCCGGGCGCAGCGGGGCATCGGCCCATCGCCGGGGCCACGGGCGTGATGTGGAGTTCTCCGGTGCTCTCGATCATTGCTCTCCCCATTTCGCGCAGGCGGTTCGTGTCGCATCCACGGGTAACACCAGGACATCCTCAGGCCCCGAGGGTCTGCGACGGCGCGAACGCCGGAAGCAGAGTGCGTATCACCCGATCGATCCAGTCCGACTCGACCGTGCCGCTGCGGGCCCGTTCGGCGACGTACGCCCCCACGATGCAATCGAGGAACGTCTCCGCATCGAGGTCCCCGCGGATCTGCCCGGCGGTGATGTGCCGGTGCAGAACGTGCGCCAACGTGCTCCGGTGCTGCACCAACAACGACCGCATCAGTTCGGTGAACCATGGTTCGTCCTCCGTGACCAGCGCCGCCATCCCGCCGAAGCCGATCCCGTCCTCGATCGAACCCAGAGACTGCTCGACCACCCATCGCAGTACCTGAGACGGCGGCACGTCCGGGCCGGGAGGTGTGGGCTGGGTGATCGGCGCCATCGCCGCGGTCAGCATCTCGTTCCGATCGCGGTAGCGACGGTAAATCGTCGTGCGGGCCATGCCGGTGCGAGCGGCCACGGCCTCGATCGTCACCGCCTTGGGGCCCCGGCTGCGGAGCAGCTCCAGGACGGCGCTCGCGATGCGCTGCTCCGGTGAAGCCTGCTGAGTGCTCCGCGGCATCGTCGCTCCCCCTCCTTTTCGTCGTCGGCCCTTACCGGGCTCCGCCGATAACGCTACACTGTCTGTAGCGCTACACTACATGTAGCGTATCGAGCAAAGGAGTGCGAATGAACACGTCAACTCGATGGACCGGCGCAGCGGCGCTGATCCTGGGCCTTGTCACGATGTCGGCCTCGTTCTGGTCCGACACCACCACCGCCGGCACAGGATTCACCCTCGGCTTCGGAGCGATCGCATCGCTCTACGCCCTGTGGTCGCTTCTCGCCCGCGATCCCACCAAAGACCACTGGTCCCTCACCGTGGTGGGACTGGTGTTGTTCATCGCGCCGTGGGTCGGCCAGTTCGCCGGTGACGGCGCCGCATGGACTTCGTGGATCGCTGGTGCGTTGATCATGGGACTCGCCGCTTACGCGTACACCCACGACGAGTCGGCCAACGTCACCGAGATCACGAAAGAACAGAACCGGTCGACCTACGAAATGCGCGCCAGGAAGATCCGGGCCCACTGAGCTCGCATCGAGACGGCAGGTATTTGCCCCGATATAGCTGCGGAGAATATCCACATCGGCCCGCCCGCCGGCCGCGGACGTCGGCGAGGGAGCTGGCGAGGGAGCTGGCGAGGGAGCTTGCGAGGTTGCGGCGTCGCCAGTGATACTCGGCGCGGTTCATGGCGTTGGTACCCATACGCATGTGCGCGGGGTTGGCGCAGCCGGCGAAGGCACACTGGTAGCACACCACGGGTCGTCGGCACCGGACCATTCCAGTCGCACAATGATCCCGTGTTCGAGCTGAAATACGAACAGGTGCGCCGGGAACGGTGACCCACGGTGGGACGGGCCGGGCAGGCTGGCGGTCCGGAAGACTGGCACACGGCCGATGGCCCCGCCGCGACCTGGTCGCCCGCATCATCGCCGACCACACCGCCATCCTCTCCCTCATCTGAGCCGCAACAAGCGGGCCACCAGCCCGGAACGAGCGTGCGCGCAGACCACGAAGGGGTTCCCTCACCTACCCAAAGATGGCGCGCAACACTGCCAGCTGCTTCTTACAGGGACGTCAGCCCGCCGTCGGAAGCGCATAAGCATCGATGAAACGATGTCCGACTGGCTAAGCAAGATCACGGAATACCTGAATCTCACAATCCATTTCGAAGGCTCGCGGAGGCAGTCGGTCGGACGACGACCGGAATCGAATCCCGTTCGAGGGCCTCGATGGCGTCAGTGACGCGATGCGACAACGTCGTCGTCGAGAAATCCCTTCAATCCGCCACTGAAGACATCGTTGTCGTCGCCGGCGACCATATGGCCGGCCCCGGTGACATCGATCAGTGTGGCGGTCGGGATCAGCTCCAGCAATTCCTTGGCGCCTTCCGCGCTGACCACGTGGGATTGCGTGCCACGCACGAGCATCGTGGGAACGGTGATCGCCGCGGCGGCGGCACGGGCGCGTTCGTATCGCACGATCGACTCCGCTTGGCGGGTGGGTTCGTCGCCGTGGCGAAGGAACGCCGGATCCCAATGCCAGAACCAGCGGCCATCACGCAGGCGGAGGTTCTTGTGCAACCCCTGCGGGTTGGGCTTGCGGACCCGGTTCGGGGTATACGCCGCGATCGCCGCTGCAGCGTCGTCGAGACTCTCGAAACCCTCGAGGCCACTACGCATGAAAGCCATGATCTCCGCGGTGCCGCTGGTTTCGACTTTCGGTGCGATATCGACCAAGACCAGACCGCGAGCGAGCTCCGGATTCTCCCCCTGCCCAATCAACGACGTCATACCGCCCATCGAGGCACCGACGAGTACCGGCTTCTCCCCCAGCTCGGCGATGATCGATGCCAGGTCGGCGACCAACGCATCGATGCCGTAGTCCCCGTCCGGTGCCCACTGACTGTCCCCATGCCCACGTGCGTCCACAGCGATGGCGGACCAGCCATCCGACGCGAGGCTGCGACCGTATTTCGCCAGGAATGCCGAGTCTGCCCGCCGCCGTGCAGCAACAGAACCAAACCTTTCCTGTCGACACTCGGTCCGCCGGCACCCTGGGACGGCGGATCCCACCGGTCGGCGACAAGGGTGACACCGTCACCACGGAATTCAGGCTGTGTGACTACGAGATCCATCAAAGTTCCTCACCAACATTATCGAATTTGAGCATTTACCATCATGTTGCACCACGAGGTGAACACTGATTCACCCCGCACTCGGTGCCTGACGTATCAACGTAGGTCCGACACGTTTTCGGCCGCCCGTCCGGCGCGACGGTCTCGTCTTCAAGGGCGGCTGCACGGCGCAGGGTCGCCGACCTCGACGTCCTACGGGCCGTGGCAGAGGCGAAGGCTGCCAAGACCACACAACGGGTGATCCATGAGCACATCGAACCGCCTCTCGCCGACATGGTGGATGGGCAACCGGCGGCACCATCGTCGATGGCCGCACGCTGGATGTGGGGGGCCGAAACTATCGAGTCTGTAGTAGTTCCTTGATGTGCGCGACGTGCTCGGCGTTCATCGGCGGCGCATCGAGTGTCTCCGCGCCGGGCCGCAATCCCGCGATCATCACGGCCAGGATTCTCCGCCAGCCGGTGTCGGTGACGCCGCGGGTCGTCGCGACGACGCCGCGCAGGGACCAGAGGATCAGCTCCAGGTCGGCGCCGGTGGCATCGTCGCGGATGCGGCCGTGCCGCTTGGCCCCCGCCAGCAATTCGTCAAGGATCTGTCGATATTGATGCTTCAGCACTGCGGTCTCGTCGTCGTTCCACATGCGAGACAAACATCCACGGTGCGACGCCAGGATGGCACCGGTGCCGTAGAGGACCTGTTCCAGACCCTCGCCGTTCGGCGTGGAAAGTGCCTCATGGGCCAGGGCCACGAAGTCCTCGAGTACCTGGCGAACGAGCTCACTGATCAGTGCATCCTTGGTGGGGAACCGGCGGTAGAGAGTGCCGATGCCCACGCCGGCGACCCGGGCGATCTCGTCGACACCCACGTCCAGGCCACGCGCACTGAACACGGTCGCTGCCGCATCGAGTAACCGTTGCCGATTCTCCGCGGCGTCGCGGCGCAGCGCCTTCTCGCTCCCCTG
>NZ_JBHWUE010000024.1:94584-110915 GCF_042738615.1 Rhodococcus sp. NPDC059968 | reverse complement strand
AGTGGCAATCATTTTAGTGACTACACCAGGGGTGTGTCTCATGCTCCCGCTGCAGCTCAGCCGTAAATACCAGGACAAACCCATCGCAACTTCGGCCTAAGTCGAGTCTCAATTTTCAGGCTCGAATACCGGTATGGGTGTGGGTAGTTCGGCATATGCAGGTGTCGAAGTCGGTCCAATGTAGCTGGTGCGCCGTCATCGACGGGGCAGTCGAGGACATCTGCGCGTGAGAGAAGATTTGTCATGGCGCGGATCACCGAGTTCGGGGCACCGATCTGCTGAATACGTTGTGGGTCAGTGTGGTTGGCACCGTTCTTTACGTATGCCGGGTTGGTCATGGGCGTGGTGGTGGCGGCACGAGCGGATGCGAAGGCCCGCCGCCAAGTCGGATTGCGAGCGTCTGATGCGGACCTGGGGCGAGGTCAGGGCGAGGTCAGATCGCGCCGAAGGGCGCGGCGCAGCGCCTCGATGCGTTGCGCCCATGCCTGACGGGTGCGCTCCGCCCCGGGCGCCAACTGGTCGAATCCGTGGTACGCGCCGGGGTGGACGTGCAGCTCCAGGGATACTCCTGCTGTCGCCAATGCATTTGCGAACCGCAGGTTTTCGGGGAGGAAGAGATCGAGCGAGCCGACGTCGAGGAAGGTCGGCGGCATGCCTGTCAGATCCGTCGCGCGCGCCGCGGCGGCGTCGGCGGGGACCTCGGTCCCTCCTGCCGTATCGCCGAGGATGTGACGCCACGCTTCGATGTTGTGTTCGCTGTCCCAGACGCCGAGCGCCGGCTGAGCGCCTTGCTCGCCGGTGCGGTCGTCGAGCATGGGCGCCGCCAATGCGAGGAGCGCGATGCGCGGGTCTCTGCGGTGGCGCCAACGCAGGGCGAGCGCCGCTGCGAGCCCTCCGCCGCCGCTGACGCCGTAGACGGCAACTCTGTCCGGGTCGATCCCCAGTGTGTGGCCCGATTCCATCAACCAGGTCAGTGCTGCCGTGCAATCGTCGATTGCGGCCGGGTAGGGGTACTCCGGGGCCAACCGGTAGTCGATGGAGACCGTGGTGGCCCCAGTGCCCGCGGCGAGTTGTGCCGCATATGCGTCCTCGGCCTCGATGCTGCCCATGACCATTCCTCCGCCATGGATGTAGAGCAGTCCGCCCTCGCAGCGGTCTTCGGTAGGTTGGTAGATCCGCGCCCGAACCGTCGAACCCGGCTCCAGAACGACGTCGCTCCGGACGACTCCAGGCTGCTCGCTAGGGGCCGTGACGCTCATGCCCAGCCGGTCGTACAGCCGACGCCTTTCTTTCAGGTCGGCGACGCTCAGGAAACCGCGTGGTCCGAGAGAATCACGCAGCGTCGCCAGCTGTCGACGCATCTGCGGGTCTATCCGGTGTGCCTCCGGAATGTCGGTGTCGCTGGGTGCCCTCATGTTTCAGCGCCGCGCCGCTTTTGCGGCAGACTTCGTGGCAGTCGCGCCGGCGGGCCCGCTACCGGGGTGGCGGTGCCAGGCGAAACCAGCTTGGCGAGGTCGTTGACGCCGAGATCGTCTTGGATCTCCGCAGCGGTCCGCTGGCTCTGCTCGATCAGCTCGTCTTCCCGGTCGGTGTCGAGGCCTGCACTGAGCGCAGAAACGTGGATCGCAGCCACCATCGCCCCCGCAGCGTCGCGAACCGGAACAGCGATTCCAAAGATTCCCGGATAGCCCTCCTCTCGGCTGACAGACAGTCCACGCTGCCGGATCCGATCGAACTCGGCTTCCAGCAATTCCGGTTCGGTGATCGTCGTGGATGTCAACCGACGTTGCGGACGCGCAAGTACCCGCGCGCGCAAGTCATCCTCATATGCGGCATACAGTTTTCCGACCGCGGTCGCATGCAGCGCCAGGGAATCGCCGATCCTGATGTTGACCGACACGGGCTGCGTCCCGCGAAAACGATCCACGTACACGATCCGATCGCCGACCCGTACCGCCAGGTACACGTCGTTGCCCAGCGTCTTGGCGAGACGTTCGAGATGCCGCCGCCCGAGCGTACGTACTTCGAGCGAATTCATGATCTTGATGCCGACTCGAACAGCTCTCGGTCCGACCGTGTAGCGGAGATCATCTGTGGCCGCGATAATTTCGGCGGCGAGCATCGTCTGCAGCAGGTTGTGAGTGCTGCTGACCGGCGCACCGACCGCCTGGCTGATCTCGGTGAGCCGCAGCCCGTCAGGTGCATCGACGAGTGCGTCGAGGACATCGAATGTCCTCAAGAATCGATCCGGGTTCATACCTTGACCTCCTGATCTGTTGAGGCGATCGAGCCAGATGCGAGCAGCGCGTCGATCCGTGCTTCATCTATACCCGCTTCGCGGAGCACCTCCACCGAGTGCTGTCCCGGTTCCGCCACGCCGCGCCGCACCTGTGTGGGCGTGCGACTGAATCGGGGAGCCGGGGCAGGCTGAGTGATGTCGTCAACCTCGACAAATGCATTCCTCGATACGTTGTGACGATGACTGGGCGCTTCCAGCATGGACAGGACCGGAGTGACGCACGAGTCGGTGTCCTCCAGCAGCGCCGTCCACGCGTCGCGGGTCCGCGTCCGGAAGACCTCTGCGAACACTTCGCGTAGCGCCGGCCACTGACTACGGTCCCACTGATCGGGCAGATCGCGGCCATCGAGCCCAAGCGCCGAGAGTAGGTTCGCGTAGAACTTCGGTTCCATGGCGGCCACCGCGACATACTTGTCGTCGGATGTGGCGTACACGCTGTAGAAGTGGGCGCCGCCGTCGTTCATGTTCGACTCCCTGTCGTGGTCCCACATGCCACGCCCGGACAGCTCGTACATCATTGTCATCAGCAGCGCCGAGCCCTCGGCCATCGACGCATCCACCACCTGGCCCTGTCCCGAGTTCTTCGCTTCGAGCATCGCTGCGACCATGCCGAATGCGAGGAGCAGGCCGCCACCGCCGAAGTCGCCGATGAGGTTCAACGGCACCGTGGGCGCCTGATCTCGGCCGCCGATGTGGTGCAGCACGCCAGCGACCGCAATGTAGTTCAGGTCGTGACCGGCACGCTGGGCCATTTCGCCATCCTGGCCCCATCCGGTCATTCTCCCGAAGACCAGGCGCGGGTTTCGGGCCAGACACACCTCCGGCCCCAAGCCCAGGCGTTCCATGACTCCAGGCCGGTATCCCTCGATCAGTCCGTCCGCGTTCTTCAGCAGTTCGAGCACCGTATCGATCCCATCGGGGGACTTGAGGTCGACAGCCACCGAGCGGCGCCCCCGGCCGAGCCCCCCGGTGGTCATTCGGACCAAGTCGTCTGGTGTGCCGCCATCCGCGGAAGGTACCCGGTCGATGGTGATCACATCAGCTCCCAAGTCGCTCAGTAAGAGAGCGACGAAGGGCGTCGGTCCGATGCCTGCAAACTCGACCACACTGATCCCCGCCAACGGACCCATACTTGAACTCCCATCACTCAACTGTTCATTTTACTACATAAAAACGGATTCGAATTCGATATCTCGAAAGCATGGATCCTTGGGTCAATCTCGAAGCATGCTCACCGCGGCCCCATCCTGATCGCGCCGTCGAGCCGGATCACCTCACCATTGAGCATCGAATTCTCGATCACGTGCTGCACGAGACCTGCATACTCATCGGGTTTGCCGAGCCGACTCGGGTGTGGAACCTGTGCCCCCACCGAGGCGCGCACCTCATCCGCGACTCCCGCGAACATCGGAGTTTCGAACAAACCGGGGGCAATGGTGACGACGCGGATCTGGTGCCGGGCGAGCTCCCTCGCGGCCGGCAGCGTCATTCCTGCGACTCCGCTCTTGGAGGCCGCGTAGGCCACTTGGCCAACCTGCCCCTCATATGCGGCGATCGAAGCAGTGCAGACCACCACGCCTCGGTCTCCGTCGGTCTGCGCATGCTCACTCATCGCGGAAGCAGCTTGCGCGATGAGGGCATAGGTTCCGCCGAGATTCACAGCCACCGTCTGGGCGAACAGCTCTCCCTTGTCGCTGCGCGGGCCGACAAGACTCCCGCTGGTCGCAATTCCAGCGGCGGCCACCGCGATCCGCAGCGGAGCAAGCTCCCGTGCCGTCTGCATGGCAGCGCCCACGTCGTCCCAATTCGTCACATCCCCGGGTACGAAAACGGCGCCGCCACCCAACTCTGCGGCGAGCGCCGCGCCTGCCTCCTCCGACCGGGGGAGGTCGAGTAGCACTACGCTCGCGCCGGCTCGGGCCAACCGGCGAGCGGCAGCCGCGCCCAGACCCGACGCTCCCCCGCTGATCACTGCGGAGCAACCTGCAATCTTCATCTCATGTCTCCTGAGGCACGTTCGGTGGTTCGGAAGTCGCCCAGATCGGCTCGGCGGATCATGTCCCAGAAGTCGACCACCTTGAATGGGTTGTTGACCACGACGCGTCCCTTGGAGTTGCGGTAGTAGACGTCCATCCCGGGGTGGGACCACACCATCCGGGAGTGCGCGTCATCAACTTTGCGGTTGTAGTCGTCATAGACGTCCTGGCTGCACTCCACGGAGTCCAGGTCCTTGGTGATCATCTGATTCATCAGATCGACGATGTAATTCATCTGGAGCTCCATCATGGAAATGAGGCTTCCACCGTGTCCGAACTGGGTGTTGGGACCGTACAGGCAAAAAAAGTTGGGGAAGTCCGGAACCGCGACGCCGAGATAGGCACGCGCGTCGTCACCGTCCCAGGCCGCCTCGAGTGTGCGGCCGCTGCGGCCCGTGATCCGCATGGGAGCGAGGAATCTGACGACATCGAATCCCGTTGCGAACACCAGAACGTCGATTTGATGTGTGAGGCCGTCCGTGGTGAGGACGCACTGATCCTGGATCTCGGCGATCGGTGTCGTCTGCAAGTGGACGTCGTCGCGGGCCAGCGTGGCGAACCAGTGGTTGTCGAGCAGCATTCGCTTTCCGAAGGGCGGATAGGTCGGCAACACATCGCCGAGCATCTCCAACTGCCCGTCGAGCTCCTTGACCAGGTATCGGGTGAGGAAACGCCGGTGGCCGTCGTTCATCGCATTGATCGACCGATGCTGGTGCGGCCATTGAGCATCTCTCTGCAATCCGTCGTGGCCGCGGTCGTTGAAGATCCAGGTCAGCCGGAGCCGATACCACGACCGGTACAGCGGGACCTCAGCCATGAGGTAGCGGATCGGCTCTGGAACATCGACCTTGAATTTTTCGAACGGGGCGGCCCACTGTGGCGACCGCTGGAATACCGTGACCGACTCGGCGGCATCGGCGATCGCGGGAACCAGCTGCATCGCGCTCGCCCCGTTGCCGATCACTCCTACCCGCCGGCCTGCGACGTCCAGGTCCTCGGGCCACCGCGCGGTGTGGACCACGGGCCCGGTGAACGAATCGGTGCCCGGGATCGAGGGGATCTTCGGCTTGTTGAAGGCGCCGACTGCGCTGATCACGATCGCGGCAGTGGTGGTCGATCGGTGACCGTCCTGGTCGATCAGATCCAGTGTCCACCGCCGGGTGTCGTCATCCCAGGTGGCGCCCTCGACCTCGATGCCGAACCTGATGTTCGGGCGAATTCCGAACCGGTCGGCAATCTGTTGGAAGTAACCGTGCAACTCGTCCCGCGAGGCGAACCAGCGGGACCAATCGTGCCGCGCGAACGAGAACGAGTACAGGTGACTCGGTGTGTCGACACCGCATCCCGGGTAGCGGTTCTCCAGCCATGTTCCGCCGACTTCGTCGTTCCGCTCGAGCACGGTGTAGGAAATGCCCATTTCGCCCAGCCGGTATGCGGCGCAGAGGCCCGACGCGCCGGCGCCGATGACGATGGCGTCGAAGCCTGGCGGCGGGACCATCGAGGGAGCCTCGTTCGTCTCGCCCGCGCCGACCTGCAATTCGTGGTTGGCCATGTCGGCATACCTGTGGGGCACGTGCTCCCCGACCGAGACGCGCAACATCTCGATCAGCTGGTCGGGTGACAGTTGCGGAACCGCGAGGGAACCGCTTCTGCCCCAATTCAGGATCGCCTCTGCCGCTGCGTGTCGGATCTCGTCCTGGAGCGACTGTTCGAGCCCGGCTGTGTCGTTGTCGCTGAGCCCCCGTACAGGGGTAGGCAGGTAGGGCTCGGCCAACCAACGCTGCTCCCCTGTCATCTGGAACAGCACCATCAGCAAGGTCGGCACGTTGGCCACCGCCACAGCCTCGCGAATCTTTCGTTCGTCCAGCCGCGAGGTCTCCCCCTCGACATCGGTGTTCGTCACTCTGTGTACTCCTTTGTGTTATTGGACGACGCCCACACTTCTTTGGCTTCGTCCAGCAAAGCGTTTCGAATGAGCTTCCCCGTCAAGGTTCGAGGTAACTCGTTATGCCTCATCACGATTCGGCCAGGAACTTTGTAGGAGGCGATGTGATGGCGGCAGTAGTCCACCAGCGCGGCCTCGTCTGTGACGGCTGAGCCGTCGACGCGGACGAACCCGATGGGGACCTGATCCTTGTCGCTGTCGTCGACCCCCACGACCGCCGCCTCCAAGACCTCGTCGTGAGTGAGCAAGAAGTCCTCCACCTCGAGCGGGGAGACGTTGATGCCACCGGTCCGGATCATCTCCGAGGCACGGCCGGCGAAGTGCAGCCTGCCGTCGTCGTCGAGTTGCCCGAGGTCACCGGTGCGGACGGCGCCGTGTTCGGTGAACGCAACGGCGGACTCATCCGGCTGGTCGAGATAGCCGGATGAGACGAAGCCGGACACTGCGATCTCGCCGACCATCCCGGCGGGCAGTTCGGCGCCGGTCTCCGGGTCGATGATCGAAACCAGGTTTCCCGTCAGCGGCGGGCCCTGGGTCGAGCACTTCATATCGAGTGGCCAGTCATGCGGTGTGACCGTGGCACCGCCATACATTTCCGTCGACCCGTATGCGTTGCAGATGTCGGTCACGCCGAGTTCCTCTGCGGCGGAACGAACATCGGCGTTCGGGCCGATTGTCATCCCCCGTTGCAGACTCGCGGTGCGGGCGCGGGAGAACTCGGGGTTCGCCAGCAGGCTACGGGTGATGGAGGGCAACGTGTAGATGGCAGTGCACTGGTGCCGCTCGATCTGCTCGAGGATCCCGCCCGCATCGAAGGTCTCCTGGAGGACGATCGTGCAACCGGTGACGAGGGCGACCATCAGTGCGTTGGCCCCGCCGTAACTCCAGAAGAGCGGGACGGGCACCACGATTCGGTCCTCGGGTGTGATCCCCATCCGCTCGGCGACCTCGCGGGCATGGTCGATGGCATCGTGTTGTCCGAGCCGGACGGCTTTCGGCCTCGATGTCGAACCCGATGTGTAGAGAACCAGATCGGTGCCATCGGTGTCGGTCTCGACGATGGGGACGGCGCTGCCGCGACGATGTTCGCCCAGGTCTCGGAACGCGTACGCCCCCTCGGGGACCCGGTTTCCGATGATCACCACACCGCGCAGTGCGGGGTAGGTCGCGGAACGCCAACCTGGCCCGGCGGCACTCCACGCTTCGGGGACGAGCTCGCGGATCGTGGGCATCAGGTCGGTCGGGCCGAATCCATCTACTGTGATGAGCACCTCGCAGCGCGAGTGTGTGAGTAGGTGATCGAGATCCCACCGCCGCGACCAGGTCGCGAAGGCCGCCACGGTGGCTCCGACCGTTATCGCGGCATAGGTAGCGACGAGCCACTCTCTGCGGTTCGTGCACAACAGACCGACCCGGGTTCCCGGGCCGACTCCGATCGTACGCAGCCCAGCCGCAGTCGCCGCCACGTACTCCGCGAGCTGACTGTGGCTGAGCTCTCCCTGCTCGTCGATGACGGCGGGCTGGGAGCGGCGTTGCCGTGAGGTGTCCTGAATGATCTCGGAAATCGACGCGGGCAACGGAGTGTCTGGGGCGTTCATCGGTTCCTCCTGCGTGCAGCGCGACGGCGTGCAGCCACTGCGGCCGCATGCACCGTCTCCACCAGAGACGGATGTGGGTGGATGGTGGCCACCAAATCTTCGGCGCGGCAGGAAGTCTCGACTGCGACTGCGGCCTGGGCAATGAGATCACACGCGCTGGGGCCGACCATGTGTACCCCGAGCACCACGTCCGTCTCCGCGTCGACGACGATCTTCACCATCCCGTCGGCCTCGCCGAGCACTACAGCCCGCCCGGAGGTGGCGAACGAGCTACGGCCCACTACTACCTCGTACCCTTGCTCCTCGGCCTGCTCCGCCGTCAGCCCCACGGCCGCGATTTCAGGGTCGGTGAACGCGATGAGCGGCACCTGCGCGTCGAAGGCGCTCGGCAGCCCGGAGATCGCCTCGGCGGCCACGACTCCCTCGGCCATCGCCTTGTGGGCGAGCGCGGGTCCTGTGGTGATGTCCCCGATGGCGAATACGTGGGGCAGCGCGGTCCTGCACTGCGCGTCCACGGGGATGTGTCCGGTCTCAGTCACTGTGAGTCCCAGCCTGTCGAGCTGCAGGTCGCCGGTGACCGGGCCGCGGCCCACGGCGACCAGGATCGCGTGCGCGGGCACCTGGTCGTCTGTGCCGTCCGTGCGGACCAGCAAGTTGTCGGCCTGGACTCCGACGGCGGTCGTGCCGAGGCGGATGTCGATCCCCAGCTCGCCCGCGCGCTCGGTGACCACCTGCACCAGGTCGGGGTCGAATCCCGCGAGCAACCTGTCGGTGGCCTCGACAACGGTGACACGAGTGCCGAAATGGGCGAACGCCATGCCCAGTTCCATCCCGACGTAGCCGCCTCCCACAACTACGAGCGAGGGCGGCACCTCGTCGAAGGCGAGCACTCCCGTCGAGTCGAACACCCGGATCCCATCGACGGGCAGAGCCGCGAGCTCCACCGGTTGGGAGCCGGTGGCCAGGATCGCCTGCTCGAACCGAAAGTGCTGGACGTGATCACCGCTCTCGACCGAGATCCGGTGCTCATCGAGAAAGAACGCGGTGCCGGACACCACCCGCACCCGGCCCAGAGTGGCGCTGACGCCCCCGACCAGCCGGTCGACGACCTGCTTTCGCCAGGCCTGCAGACCGGAAAGGTCGATTCTGGACTGCAGCTGTGGTCCCTGGACGGGAAGTCGTGCGCTACGAGCAAGGTCGTGCGCGGCGGTCGTGAAGACCTTCGAGGGGATGCATCCGACATTCAGACACACCCCACCGAGATCGCTCCGCTCGACGAGCAGAACCTCTTTGCCCAGCTCCGCGGCCCGGGCGGCGGCCGTGTAGCCTCCGGGGCCACCACCCACCACCAGCACCTCGACCGGCTCGGCCATCTCTCCTACAACCATGTCATCCTTCCTCGACGAGAAGCTGCACCGGCGCCTCTAACAGCGTGATCAGTGCCTGGCAGAAGCCGATCACGACGTCGCCGTCGACCAGCCTGTGGTCGGCGGAGTACGAGATCGGCAGCAACGTACGTGCGACAATTTCGCCGTCACGGACGACGGCCTGCGGGGTAGCGCGCCCGAAGCCCAGGATGCCGCCCTCGGGTGCGCGGATGATGGGCGTACCGAAGTTCCCGCCGAGCGGCCCGTGATTGCTGATGGTGAACGTGCCCTCCTGCATCTGCTCGATCGCCACCGTTCGGGTCCGTGCTGCGGCGGTGAGGGCCTCCACCTCGCGCGCGATGGCCAGCAGCGGCTTCCGATCGGCATCCTTGACCACCGGAATGACCAGGCCGTCAGGGGTATTGACGGCAAATCCGACATTTCGCCGTGCCCGCACGATGATTTCCTGGGCTGCGTCATCGAAACTGGCGTTGGCCATGGGGAACTGGGCCAGCGCGAGCGCCGTGGCCTTCACCAGGAACGGGGTCAGGGTGAGGCCGATTCCCTTGGCCTCGGCTCTGGGCAGCAGCGTCTTGCGCAGGGCGAGTAGATCCCCCACGTCCGCGTGGTGCATCGCGACAGTGTGCGGGATGTCGCGGAGTGCACGGACCATCGCCTCCGCGGTACGCCGGCGCAACCCCCGGACCGGTATTCGCTGGTCTTCTGTGAGACCGGCCGGCTGGTGGGTCCCGGACTCCGGAATCGAACGCTCTGTGGCTGCCGCAGTCGCCGCCCCCGCGGGGCCGGCCTCCTCCTGCGATGCTCCGTGAGCGGCAGCGCGAACGTCGTCGTCATTGATGCGTCCTCCGGGCCCTGTGCCCACCAGACCCTCGAGGCTCACACCGACCTCCCTGGCGAGCCGCCGGGTCGACGGTGTTGCCAGTGGCCGCTTCTGCGCACCGGATCCGTTTGCACTCTGGGGAGTGTGATTGGCCGAGCCGGCCGGCGGCGCGCCTGCCTCGCCGTCAATGGACTGCGCCGGCTCGGCCGGCGTGGGGGCCGAGCCATCGGCGATCACGATGAGACGTTCTCCGACCCGGACCATGGCGCCCTCTGGTGCACAGAGCTCGGCGACCTGGCCGGTCGCCGGGGAAGGCATTTCTACCAGCGCCTTATCGGTTTCGATCTCGGCGACGGGCTGGTCCTCGACGACCTGATCTCCCGGGCCGACGAGCCATCGGACTATTTCCGCCTCTGCGATGCCTTCGCCGATATCGGGCAAGTGAAAGGTATAAGACATGTATCGATCCTCAGAAGTCGACGGCAGCGCGGATCGCGCGCAAGATTCGCCTCGCGTCGGGGATGTAGTGATCCTCGAGCTGGGGCATGGGAAACGGGATGTCATATCCGCCGACGCGGGTGACCGGGGCTTCGAGGTGCAGAAAAGCCTCTTCGGCGACGGTAGCGGCGACCTCGCCAGCAAACCCGCCGGTGTAGGGAGCCTCCTGAACAACGATTGCTCGGCCGGTGCGCGCCACAGCCTCACGTATGGTGTCGCAATCGAGCGGGACAAGTGAGCGCAGGTCGATGACTTGCACATCGATACCCTGCTCAGCGGCAGCAGTCGCGGCCTCCATTGCGACCTGGACCATCGCGCTCCACGCGATGACGGTGACATCGGTCCCCTCACGCGCGATGCGCGCCTTACCGAACGGGACGAGGTGGTCACCGTCGGGAACGTCGTCCCGCACAAGCCGGTAGCCACGGAGCGGCTCGAGGACAAAGATCGGATCCGGATCCCGAATTGCTGTGGCCAGCAACCCCTTCATGTCCGCTGCCGTCGCGGGGGCAACCAGCCGCATCCCGGGGTTGTGGGCGAAGAGCGCTTCGAAGGCGTCGGAATGCAGTTCTGGGGTGCGTACGCCACCTCCGAAGGGCGCGCGAATGGTCACCGGCATTGTCAGAGCACCGTTTGTGCGATAGCGCATCCGGGCGAGCTGATTGCCTAGCTGATGGAACCCCTGCTGAGTGAAGCCGAGAAACTGCATTTCGACGACGGGCACCAGGCCAGAGCCGGCGAGCCCGACGGCGGCCCCGATTATCCCCGCCTCACTGGTCGGCATGTCGAAGACGCGGTCCGCCCCGAACTCCGTCTGCAACCGGTCCGTCGCCCGGAAGACGCCGCCCGACTTCCCGACATCCTCGCCGAGCAGGACAACCCGTTCGTCGCGGCGCATCTCTGCCTCGAGCGTGCTGCGCACCGCTTCCACCATGTTCATGCCAGTCATCGGTTCTCCTCGATACTCGTACGCAGTTCCTCCTGCTGGCGACGTAGTCGCATATCGGGCTCTGCGTAGAGGTGCTGCAGCATCTGCCCGGGGTCGGGCGGCGGCGTGGCATCGAACTCGGCAACTGCCGTGGCAATCTGGTCGTCGCACCAGGCGATCGTGTCGGCGTCAGCGGTGTCGTCCCACTGTCCGAGGCCGACGAGGTAGGCCCGGAACCGGTGGATCGGATCAACCTCAGCTGCCCGCTCGTCGAAGTCGGCGGGTCGGTAGCGCTTGGGGTCGTCGGCTGTCGAATGGGCGCCGAGCCGATGGCATCGCGCCTCGATCAGTGTCGGGCCGTCGCCGGCCTCGGCACGGGCCCGCGCATCCGCTACGGCCGTGTAGACCGCGAGCACATCATTACCGTCGACTGCGATCCCTGGGAATCCGTAACCTGCTGCGCGCGACGCCACGGACTCTGCGGCCGACTGCTCATGCCACGGGATCGAGATGGCCCAGCCATTGTTCTGGCACACCATGACGAGCGGCGTGCGTTTGACGCCTGCGATATTGCACGCTTCGTGAAAGTCGCCCTCATTGGAGGCGCCGTCGCCGAACTGGGTCAGTACCACGCCCGGCTTGCCCTGCAGTCGCATTCCCCATGCGAGCCCGACCGCATGAGGCAGGTGCGCGCCAAGCGCGACCTGCTGCGGCCACAACCGGCCGTGGGACGGCAGGGCCGAGCCTGCGGGGTGCCCCATCCGCTGCAGAAGGTAGGTAGATAGCGGCAACCCCCAGTGCAGCATCGTGAGTTGTTCACGGTACTGGGGCACGAAGTGGTCTACTTCGGCATCCATCGCGTATGCCGTGCCGACCGCGGCGGCCTCCTGCCCGGACAAGGGTGGGTAGGTACCGAGTTTCCCCCTGCGCTGCAAGGAAATTGCCTTTTGGTCCAGGCGGCGTCCAAGCATCATCAGGCGCAGCATCGCACGCAGGCGCTCCGGCTCGATCTGCGGCGGCTCACCGACCAGCATTCCGTTCTCGTCGAGTATCCGCACAGGCGTCAGCGCGTGCGCTGACGCCGTGGCATTCGACGTGTTTGTACCGTTCATGACGTCCTTTTCTGCCGTCGGGGGAAGGGTGTCCGCGATGGCGGTCAGCACTCGCCCCATCCGCGTCCTGGTCGGCCGCGTCTTGCCGGCGGCACTGCTCCCCTCCGAAAGCAGACCGCGGCGATGATCTTCGCAAATTCGAAATTGAATTCCTAACATCGAAAAGTGTCGTCGCTCAGGTACGCCATGTCAACCCTCATTTCTTTCGCAGCACCCCCACATCGGCCCATGTGGCACCACATGCCAGCGAGCCGGAGGCCCGTGGACCTCCGGCTTACCGACTAGCTATCGACCCAGCGCGCCTGCATGATTCGGCCCGAACAGCAAGGGGCCATATGCATCCCGGTGCCTCCACGAACAGCAAGGAGACCGAACCCGGTGAGGTAAAGGCATGAACGTGTGTACATGCCGATAAGGCTCGCGATTGCGCGGCGAGTGTGACGGCGGTGATCTACGTGCTTCACTACCTGCATTTCCTACGCAGGTATGCCCCCCGTGGGCCCAGCGAAGCATGCCCTGGGTTCAGCCTGGCCCCGCACGCACGAACCTATTTCCCTGCCAGCGCTTCGATCGCGCCGTCGTAGCAGCGGCGTGCTGCCTCGGCTGGTTCGAGTCGGGCAAGTTCGTCCGAAATCACCTCGACAGACACCGGCGCGGTCACACCGCCCTCGGTCACGGCGTCGACGAAACCGTCGAGGTCGAAGTCACCGGTGCCCGGCACCGCCCGATGGTGAAGGGTCTCCACCAAGAAGTCAGGATCGGCGGGATCCTTTGGACCGTCGTTGATCTGGATCATCGTGACTCGTCGAGACGGAATCGACCGCAGCATCTCCAGGTCGTTGGCTCCGCGCGTGTGGTGCCACGAATCGACGCAGAGGCCGGCATTGTCCCGGCCGGACTGCTCGATGATCGCGAGAGCCGTGCCCGCGTCCGGAATATTGGTCGTGGGCACGAACTCGAGAGCGATCTGCAGCCCGACGTCGGCTGCACGGTCGCAGAGCGATGCGAATCGCTCCACGACGTCGGGCTCCAGATCCGTTCGGTCGAATGCCCCGACAGCTTGCAAGTGCCGTGCGCCGAAAAGTTCGGCCATGGCCCAAAACTCGTTCAGGTCGTCCGGGGTGGTGTACACGAGCCCACCGCCAAACGGCACGCCGGTCTCGGCGGTGGGAACGGCAAACCCGAATACTGCTTCGAGTTCGACGATCTCCAGGCCGTTGTCGACCACAACGGCCTGGATCTCCTTCGGGCTCATCTCCTCTGCGACGACCCGACGGTACGTGTCCAGGCTGATGCCCAGCGCATCGAAACCGGCGGCCGCCGCCACCTCGACGCGTTCTCGAAAGCTGGCCGTCGTCACAGTGGTCATGTTGGCCAGCACCACATACTGCTGGCGACCATTCACCTCGATCATTCCCGTACCCGCTACCGAAGAACCGGTTCGGGGGCGCCGGCCGCGGACCCGCTGATCGACCATTTCTCGACGTCACCGCTTCGAGAGAGCGGTGGTTCCTTGTGCCAAACGCCATCCTTCATGATGCCGGTGAAGGTCGACTGATTCTGCAGGATCGCGATGTCCTCCAATGGGTCACCGTCGAGAACCAGCAGGTCAGCGAGGTAACCGGCCTTGATGCAACCCAAATCGTCTGGTTGGAGCATGAGCTCGCCACCGAGGCGGGTCGCGGACTCGATGGCCTCCATCGGGCTGAACTCCAGGAAGTTGACGAAATGCTCCAGGTCCCGGGCATTGTTGCCCATCGGGTTCCAGGGCACGAAGTAGTCGCCGCCGGGCAACACTCGAACTCCACGCTTCTTGAGCTCGATCATGTTCGCGATCAGGCTCTCCAGCTGTTCGTCGAGACCCATCGAAGCAGTGACTTCCGGGGTCAGCCCCCAGTCGCCGGCCTCGTACCTCGACGTGTGGAGGAAGCCGAAGGCCGGGGCCACGAAGTGTTTGTCCTTGTTCTCGGCCACCAGGTCGAGACCTTCCTCGTCGGTGAAATCGGCATGGAAGATGATCTCGATGCCGTGGCGGACGCACATCTTCACCGATTCCGCGCTTCGGGCGTGTGCCGCCACGCGTTTTCCGCGAGCATGGGCCACCTGGCACGTGGCGGCGACCTCCTCGTCGGTCATGGTGGTCATGCGGCCTTTGGCGTATGGAATGAACTCGTCACCAGAGATGTCGAGCTTCATATGGTCGACGCCTTCACGCATGTACCACCGCGTCGTCTGGCGGAATTGATCCACGCCATCGCAGACATGCTCGACGGATTGCCGATGCATGTGCGGCAGCCGGACATCGCCGACTCCTCCGGTGACGGTCAGCTCGGGGGATGCGACCAGCATGCGCGGTCCGATCAGGTTGCCCGCGTTGATTTCGTTCCGGACCACCAGGTCCAGTCGCGGCTTCGCCGATGCGGCGCACAGAATGCTGGTGAACCCCTGATCCAGCATCAGCCGTGCGTTGCGAGCAGTGAGCAACGTGTGCTCCTCGACCGGCAGATCGCCCATTTTGGCAAGGTCGATCTCGGGAAGGAAGCTCGGATGCGAGTGAGCATCGATCAGTCCCGGCATGACCGTCGCGCCGCCGACGTCGATGACTGTGGCGTCGGGGCCCTGCCCGTTCCCGGTCCCCTCGGCAGCGACACTGACGATCCGCTGCCCTTCGATCACGATTTCGGCGAGATACGGCTCTGCCCCCGTCCCATCGATCAGCCGTGCGTTGCGAAGCTTGATCGTCACTTTTTTCTCCTTCTCAGCCTCGAGGAATCCAGGATTGGTGAAGCGCAGCGGCGAGACCCGAACAGGATCGTCCGTTCCAGTTCCGGCGGCATAGGGCGCCGGACGAGCGTCGCCCTCTGTGAGCGGAATACGACGCTGTGCATACTTCCTAAATTCGGAACCATTTTCCTAGTTGTGAAATGTGTCACCGGACCGCGGCCTTGTCAAGAGAAATCCCGTATCCGCCGGGGGCGGTCACGATGAGGCAAGTCGGCAGACTTGACACCGGCACTGTCCGCCTCGCGCGGCGCTGCCGTCGTGAGGTGAACCGCTGGCTGTGCTCGCATGCGATTAACCTCTCCCGCTTCGCATGTCGCGCCGTCGCGCCGACGTCGCCCCGGCGGGGCAATTCACGAACACGTGGCGCCAGACGGCCCTGGGCAGTCCGAAGACACCCACCTCCCCGGACCCTTGACGTCGCCACGCGCGGATCGCTAGCATTCGAATACAGGAAAACCATTTCGAAAAACCGAGAACTTGAGGGTTGCCGGCTCACCGTCGCGAGCTCGCTGAGCAGAACCCCATGAGGAGATAGATCGCAATGTGCCATCACGACTCGAAGAACCATGGCTGACCCACCCGCAGCGGCGAGCCTGCCTGCGCTACTCGCAGCATGCGCTACCGAATCGCCCCAAGCGGAGGCGCTGGTGGTCGACGTCGTGACCGGAAAACTGGTGCGTCGAGGTCTACGCGAACAGGCGGCGGCACTGGTGGAAGCACAACTGATACAGGATCGGAGTTGCGCATGAGCAACAACTGGGGACGATGGGGCGCCGACGACGAAGCCGGTGCACTCAACCTTGTCACAACCGGCGTGACGCGCAGAGCCGCGGGCTTGGTCGCCACCGGACAGACGCTTTCACTGGCCCAACCTCTCGGCCCGAAGACACCTGCGCCCGGCCACCGGCAGCAGCCGTCGCGGT